>JBCCLX010000264.1:0-6568 GCA_039026635.1 Pseudomonadota bacterium | reverse complement strand
CGCGAGCCTGCAGCACCTGCCGCGTCCGCCCGCCCGCTGGCTCGTCTGCGGGGGCGGGCGGCATAACCCGGTGATGATGGGCGCGTTGGCGGAGCGTCTGGCGGCGCCAGTCGAGCCGGTCGAGACGCTGGGTCTCGACGGTGACCTGCTGGAGGCGCAGGCCTTCGCCTATCTCGCCGTGCGCGTCCTCCGCGGCCTGCCGCTCTCCCAGCCGGCCAGCACAGGCGTGCCTCAGCCGGTGACTGGGGGCCGCGTCGCCGGCTGAGGCCCTGGCCTGAGGCTCTAGCCTGAGGCCCTGGCGATCTCAGCCCCCGTTGGTACTCGCCGTTGCGGTCCTGAAGTCCTTGGCGACGAGGCGATCGAGCGAGATCCAATACTCGACGACGCCGCAGTCGCAAAACATGAAATCGAGCGCCAGATCGCTGTCGAGGACCAGGAGCCGCGTGCCGCGGCGCTGCGTCGGGTTCGTCACACGCTGACTGGCGCCCAGCATCAGATGGTGCGATCCGCGCACATGCGGCGCGAGATGGGTGCTGCAAGCCTCATAGAGCGCGTCGGGCAGACGGGCGCGGAGCTTGGGCTCGGTGACCCCCCGGCGCAGCACCGTCACCAGGGCGCGGGCGAGGGCGGGCTGTTGGCGATAGAGCCGCAGCGTCTCGGCCGGCTCGTCGAGCCAAGCGCGCAGCCGCGCCACGACATCGGCCGCTTCCGCCGGGATCGGGGCTGCGTCTTCGACACCGGCGGCAGCGGCCTGGAGCGCCCGAAAGAGCGCCAGATCCTCGTCGCGCGCGGGCTTGGAGTTGGTCTCAGCGGCAGCCCTGTTCTGAGCCTCGTAGTCCTCCACTTGCTGGGTGGCATAGGCGCGGAGAATGCCCCCGGCATAGGGAAAGCTGTCTTCAAGCTCGGCAGCGGTTGCCGGCAGCCTATCGCCGATCGCCCTCTGATCGAGTTTTCCGCTCGTCGCTTCTTGAAACCTGGGGGGTATAAGGTCCCAGAGCACGGGATCTTCCTGACCCCGCTCGAGGGCTGCGATGATGGCAAGGCGCAGGTTCCGTTGCTGATAGATCTTGCGTATCGGCTGGCGGAACATGGCCTCCAGAGCGGCAGAAAAGCGGGCGGCCAGCTGCTGAGGCACGGGATCCGCATCGTCGAGCGCCGCGGTCTCCTCCAGCAATGCCGCAAGCCCTGTATCTCGCGCATCCGGCGGCAGAGCTGCCGCTGTCTCTCGCAGCAGCGCGACGCACCACGGCGCGCCGGGGGGGACTTCGTGCCAGGAGAACGGGAGCCCCTGCACGAACGCTTGGCGTGTCTCCGTGCTTGCAGGCAGCAGGGTCGCGATTTCGGCGTTCAACAGCTTGGCGCCGACCATGTTGGCGCTCATGGGGTGTACCGGCGTGCTGAGCTCCCGGGCCCAAGGGTAGTCGGTCACACGGTGGGCGCTCACCGGCCAGGCCGGAAAGACCGACGGCCCGTCATACCTCGACCCGATCCTGCCCGTCCGGTCGACGCTGTAGCCCGAGGGCGGTAGGTCCTCGGGCGGCGCCGCAGGGGCTCCGATCGACCCTGCGGGCACGTAGATCACCGGTGCGGGATTGTTCCAGTCGCCCGGATTATCCGGGTTTTTCGGTCCCTCTTCGTCGTCAAACAGCATCTCCTCGTCGAGATCGGCAAAAAACAGGAGGAGCCCGTCGCGGGGCAAGGGGGAGCGGCCCTCGAGCGTCGGCAGCTCAGCACAGTCGATCTGGGCGAGGAAATGATAGGGTCGTCCCGTCTTGGGCCGGCGTGGCCACGCGCTTCCCCTCGCCAGCTGCGGCAGCCCGCCGAGGCGTGAGCGCGGTCCATTGTCCGAAGGCGTGGGCGTCGGCGGCCAGTGACGGCGCAGGTAGATCGCCTCCAGCGCTTCGGCGCGCAGGATGGCTTCGACCGCCTCATCGTCGAGGTTAGGCGGCGGTGCCGGACGGGGCCGCTTGGTCGGAGGCGCAGACAGCTCTTCCTGGAGCTGGAGGGCAACCTTCTGTCGCGCGAGCCTCGTAGCCTCCCGAAGCTCGCGGTCGACCTTGCGCCGCGCCGCGAACCGCTTGCCAAAAAGCCAGTCTAAAAACCACATCAACTATCCTCCACGCCCCGTCTGTAACCCGCAGAACGGTCAGCCTGGAGGGTGACACAACTTGGGGTCGAACGGCGCCCCTTATCGCCCGCCCTCGATCATGCGGGCGTGCACATAGCCCTTCGCGATGTCGATCATTTCTTCCATGCCGCGTTCGAAGAAGTGGTTCGCCTCCGGCACGGTCGTATGGGTGATCGTGATGCCCTTCTGGGCTTTCAGCTTGGCGGAGAGCTTCTCGACATCCGCGCCGGGTACGATCCTGTCCGCCTCACCGTTGATGATCAGGCCGGAGGAAGGGCAGGGCGCGAGGAAGCTGAAGTCGTACATGTTCGCCGGGGGTGCCACGCTGACGAAGCCCGTGATCTCGGGCCGGCGCATCAGAAGCTGCATGCCGATCCAGGCCCCGAAGCTGAAGCCGGCCACCCAACAGGCCTTGGCGTTGGAGTTGATCGACTGCAGGTAATCGAGTGCCGAGGCGGCATCGGAAAGCTCCCCGATCCCCTGGTCGAACTCGCCCTGGCTGCGGCCCACGCCTCGAAAGTTGAAGCGCATCACCGTGAAGCCGAGATCCCGGAAGGCGTAGTGCAACGCATAGGTGACCGGATTGTTCATCGTCCCGCCGTATTGCGGATGGGGATGGAGGATGAGGGCAATCGGGGCGTCGCGGGTGGGCTCGGCGTGGTAGCGGCCTTCGAGCCGGCCTTCGGGGCCGGGGAAGATCACCTCAGGCATATTCGTCTCCTGCCGGCGGCGGCGCGGGAGGCGCGGCCGGAAAGCTTGACTCAGTCTGGCGGCAAATCTAGAACGACTCTAAAGAAGTGGCGGCTTCTGTCAGCCTCTCATGAGAGGTCATCAGCGCCGTTCGATCGATGCGTTCATTCTATGCCGGCACTTGCGGGTAGAGAGGGCGCGGGCCGTCGTCAACAAAAACGCGCGTGGTCGTGCGATCCGTTGGTCGCAAGCCTACGTATAGAATCGACGGACGGCTGCATCTGGGAGGTCGGGTATGAAGCTCAGTACACGCGGACGATATGCCGTAACGGCACTCTGTGACATCGCGCTTCACGGCCGCGAGGGGGCAGTGCCGCTGGCTGAGATCGCCGGGCGCCAGGACATCTCGATCGCCTATCTCGAACAGCTGTTTGGCAAACTGCGCAAGTCCGGGCTCGTCAGTTCGACGCGTGGTCCCGGTGGCGGGTATCGCCTGGCACGCCCTGCCTCGGAGATTCGGATCGCGGATGTCATGACGGCGGTGGATGAGCGGCTGAACGCCATGGGCTGCGATGGGGAGTGGCAGAAGGGACAGGGCTGTGGCACCTCGCGCGAAGGCTGCCTAACCCATGCGCTCTGGGAGCAGCTATCGGCCCATGTTCATGTATTCCTCTCGAAGGTCAGCATCGCGGACGTGATCGGTGATCGTCTGACCCCCTGCCCGGCGGTGCCCGATTTCGGCGCACCGGAATTCCGCGAACCCGCGGAGGAGCCGGCCGGATGACCGGCCCTGGCGTTGGGCTGGATGGGCGACGCGTCTATCTCGACTGGAACGCCACAGCACCACTGAGGTCCGAGGCTCGCGCCGCCATGCTGCAGGCCATGGATACCCTGGGTAATCCGTCGAGCGTGCATAGCGAAGGGCGGGCGGCGCGTGCGATCGTGGAGAATGCGCGGGGCCATGTGGCAGCGCTCCTGGGTGCAGCCCGGGACGAGATCGTGTTCACGAGCGGCGCAACGGAGGCTGCCAATGCGGTCTTTGCGCTGGGCTGGGATCAGGTTTGGCAGAGCGCGCTGGAACACGATGCGGTTTCGGGCGCCTCGCATGCAGGGATCGGACCTGCGCGGGTCGCGTTGGGGCTGAGGTCCGGGCTGGGCCCTGCGATGCTGTCTCATGAGCTAGGCATTCAGCCGAACGGGTGGATCGATCTGGCAGGTTTGGCTGATCGCTCTGAGGTGGCGGAGGCTACGCGTCGGCTGATCGTCGCGCAGGCGGCCAATTCGGAGACCGGGGTGCTCCAGGACTGGGCGGGCGTTGCGCAGGCCTGCACCGATCAGGGCGCGCTCTGGGCCTGTGATGCGACCGCGGCCGTTGGCAAGACCCATTTGACCGTCAGCGAGGCGGGAGCGGATTTTGTCTTCGGCTCGGCCCATAAGCTCGGCGGGCCGAAAGGCATCGGCTTTCTTCGGATGCCCGATCATGACCGGCCGCTCGCGCATATGCGCGGCGGCGGGCAGGAGCTGGGGCGACGCTCGGGTACGGAGAATGTGATCGGGATTGCCGGTTTCGGCGCCGCCGCAGCCGCGGCCAAGCAGGATCTGGAGGCTGGGGCTTGGGACTGCGTAAATGAGCTTAGAAACATTCTAGAGAAGGGTCTTGAAGCGGCGGCATCTGACCTCATTATCTGCGGAGGGCGGTCGGCTCGGTTGCCGAACACAACTTGTTTCGCGGTTCCTGGATGGAAGGGCGAGACGCAGGTGATGCAGATGGACCTGGCCGGTTTCGCCGTAAGCGCGGGCAGCGCGTGTTCTAGCGGCAAGGTCCGCGAGAGCCGAGTGCTACGCGCCATGGGATACGACGCGCTCACCGCTGCGAGCGCGATCCGGGTCAGCCTCGGACCCACCACGACCGAGGCAGAAGTTCTGGCGTTTCTCGACGCTTGGACACGAGCTTACCGCAGGCGCGCCGAGCGTGCCGCCTGAGCAAGGGAGACGGGCATGACGGCACTCGACGTCAACGTGAAAGACGGGGTCGACCAGGAAACCATCGACGCAGTGAAGTCGATGGGCAGCTACAAATACGGCTGGGAGACCGAGGTCGAGACCGAATACGCGCCCAAGGGGCTGAACGAGGATATCGTTCGCCTGATCTCCTCGAAGAAGAACGAGCCCGAGTGGATGCTCGAGTGGCGGCTCGAGGCCTATCGCCGTTGGCTGACCCAGGCCGAGCCCGATTGGGCCATGCTCGAGATCGCGCCGATCGACTATCAAGAGCAGTACTACTACGCGCAGCCGGCCTCGTTTAAGGATAAGCCCAAGAGCCTGGACGAGGTCGATCCGGAGCTGCTGCGCACTTATGAGAAGCTCGGCATTCCGCTCCGCGAACAGATGATCCTGGCCGGGGTCGAGGGCGCCGAGGGCGCACCGATCGAGGGGCGTAAGGTCGCCGTGGATGCCGTCTTCGATAGCGTCAGCGTCGGCACGACCTTCAAGGACGAGCTTTCCAAGCACGGCATCATCTTCTGCTCGATCTCCGAGGCGCTGCAGGAGCATCCGGAGCTCGTGAAGAAGTACCTTGGCTCGGTCATCCCGGCGCATGACAACAAATTCGCCACGCTGAACGCCGCGGTCTTCTCCGATGGCAGCTTCGTCTACATCCCGCCGGGCGTCCGCTGCCCCATGGAGCTGAGCACCTATTTCCGCATCAATGCGGAGAACACGGGTCAGTTCGAGCGGACGCTGATCATCGCCGACAAGGGCTCCTACGTGAGCTATCTCGAAGGCTGCACTGCGCCGATGCGCGATGAGAACCAGCTGCACGCGGCCTGTGTCGAGCTGATCGCGATGGAAGACGCCGAGATCAAATACTCGACCGTCCAGAACTGGTACCCGGGCGATGAGAACGGCAAGGGCGGGATCTACAATTTTGTGACCAAGCGCGCGGATTGTCGCGGGGCGCGCTCGAAAGTGTCCTGGACGCAGGTCGAGACCGGCTCGGCGATCACCTGGAAGTACCCCTCCTGCATCCTCCGCGGCGAGGAGAGCCAGGGCGAGTTCTACTCGATCGCCATCGCCAACAACGCCCAGCAGGCCGATACCGGCACCAAGATGATCCATCTGGGCAAGAACACGCGCTCTCGGATCGTCTCCAAGGGCATCAGCGCGGGCCGCGCGCAAAACACCTACCGTGGGCTGGTGAGCATGCATCCGCGCGCGGCGAACAGCCGAAACTTCACGCAGTGTGACAGCCTCTTGATCGGATCGGATTGCGGAGCTCATACGGTTCCTTATATCGAGGTCAAGAATTCGAGCTCGCGGGCCGAGCACGAGGCAACCACCAGTAAGGTGGACGACGACCAGCTCTTCTACTGCCGCTCCCGCGGCATGGACGAGGAGGAGGCCGTCGCTCTCGTGGTCAATGGTTTCTGCAAGGAAGTCCTGCAGGAGCTGCCCATGGAGTTCGCGGTCGAGGCCCAGAAGCTCGTCGCGATCTCGCTCGAGGGCTCGGTCGGCTGACGGTCGGCGACGGGTCGTGACGCCTCCACCAAGGCGCGCGGCCGGTCGCGATCTCTAGAGGAACGACGACGTATGGGCACGCAATGGCGTGCCCCCAGTCGTTGACGGCGGCGTGCGGAGGATGCTCCGGGCGCCGGTCGGCAGGGTGCCGCAACGACGGCCGGCCCTGCCCATGAAACGGCGCCGATCCCGGCTGCCGCCAAGAGCAGGAGATGCGACAATGATGAACGACGT
>JBCCLX010000263.1:0-6654 GCA_039026635.1 Pseudomonadota bacterium | reverse complement strand
GGCCGGGCCGCCTTCGCCGAAACCGTAGGTGACCGCGTTCCTCAGCCCGAAGACGCGGATGCCCCCCGCACGCGCCAAGGCCTCGGGCGGCACCGTACGATCGCCGCGCAAGCGCCGGGCGCCGGGCGCCCCCCGCGGCATATCGAGCCCCGGATCCGGGGCGAGGGCGAGAAAGTCGAACTCCACAAACCCATCGGGCGCCAAGCGCCCGCCGCGGCGCGCCACGAGCGTCGGTTGGGAGAACCCGGTGGTTGGCGCGACGCCGAAGGCACTCACGACAAAGCCGTTGCGCGTGCGCCCGATCTCGACGCGGCCCACGCTTTCCACCGGTTCGCGGCGCCGTTCCACCGCCTCAATCTCGGCGCGGATCTCAGCCTCGCGCTCCTCATCGCTCGTGAACAGCCCACATCCTGCAAGCGCCAGAAGCACGCCCACCATCGCCGCCTGCATCGCTCGCATCACCGCCACCCCCGGTGCCAAAACCCCTCGCTGCGGCTTTCCAGCACAAGCGCGCAGCCGAGGAAAGCCCAAGTCGCGGCTTTACCCGCGCCGAAAGCGCCAATAGATGCAGCCCAGGCAAGGAAGGAGCTGTCCATGACGAGCCCTGCTTTTGAGGAAATCGCCGACAACTTCGAGCTCTTCGACGATTGGGAAGATCGCTATCGCTATGTGATCGAGCTCGGCAAGGCGATGGCCGAGCTGCCCGAGGGCGAGAGGGTGGCCGCGCATAAAGTCGAGGGCTGTGCAAGCCAGGTCTGGCTCGTCCCAGAGGTGAGTGGGGAGGGGGCCGAGACGCGTCTCAGTTTCCGCGGCGACAGCGATGCGATGATCGTGCGCGGGCTGATCGCCGTGCTGCACGCACTCTATTCCGGCCGGCTCGTGAGCGAGATCCGCGGCATCGATGCGCCGAAGGAACTCGCCCGCCTCGGGCTCGAACAACATCTCTCGGCCCAGCGCTCCAACGGGCTGAAGGCGATGATCCAGCGTCTCGACGGGCTCGCGGCCCACGCCGCCCCCGCCGCTTAAGGCGCTCATCCTTCGTAAACCGTACTTTGCCATGACGCAGTGCGGCAGATATGAGATGTCGCGAAACCTGTCCGCGGCGCCGCGATCCGGTGCCCGAACTTCGGAGACGCATGATGGACGCGCTGTCGCGCCTGCTCGAAACCCGGGACTGGCTGCTGCTCGATGGGGCCACCGGCACCAATCTCTTCGCCATGGGGCTCGAAGCCGGCGAGGCGCCGGAGCTGTGGAACACGGATGCGCCGGAGAAAGTACGCGCGCTCCATGATGGGTTCATCGAAGCGGGCTCGGATCTTGTGCTCACCAACAGCTTTGGCGGCTCGGCCTATCGGCTGAAGCTGCACCATGCGCAGGACCGCGTCTTTGAGCTTAACGAAGCGGCGGCGCGGATTGCGCGGGAGGCGGCGGATGCCGCTGATCGCGAGGTGATCGTGGCGGGCTCGGTCGGGCCGACCGGGGAGATCCTGGAGCCTGTGGGTCAGCTCTCCCACGACGATGCGGTTGCCGCTTTCCGGGAGCAGATCCGGGGCCTGATGGCCGGCGGGGCGGATGTGATCTGGGCCGAAACGATCTCCTCGGAGGAGGAGATCCGAGCCGTGGCCGAGGCCGCCGCTGCCGAGAACGCGCCCTTCTGCGGCACCCTGAGCTTCGACAGCGCGGGCCGCACCATGATGGGTGTCACTTCCAAGGGCTACGCTGAGATGGCGCCGGGTCTTGCGGCCACACCGATCGCCTTCGGGGCGAACTGCGGCGTTGGCGCAGCGGATCTGCTGCGCACTGTCCTCGGGATGACCGCAGCTGCGCCAGAGGCCATTGTCATCGCCAAGGGCAACGCTGGCATTCCGAAGTATGTCGAAGGCCATATCCACTACGACGGCACGCCAGAACTGATGGCCGATTACGCGCGCTTGGCCCGCGATGCAGGCGCCCGGCTGATCGGCGGCTGCTGCGGCACCAAGCCCGAGCACCTGCGCGCGATGCGGGCGGCCCTGGAGGCCCACACTCCGGGTGAGCGCCCGAGCCTTGAGGCGATCCGCGCGCGCATCGGCGAGTTCAGCTCCGCCTCCGACGGCACGGGCGAAGACGCCGCTCCCGCCCGCCGTCGCAGTCGTCGCCGAGGCTGATTTCGATAAGCTTTTCCGCCAATTGAAAGGGCTGTTGGTCCCAAAAAAGAGAGCCGCTCCAGGGCGGCTCGTCGGTTTGTGTGCCGCGAATGACGCGTTTAAACCGCAGCGGCGGAAACGGACACGGCATAGTGGCGTTAAGACCCGGATTCGGAGTGACGATCGATGGCCGACGACGAAGATATCATCCTCTCGGAACTGGAGGACGACGAGCTCGTCCAACAGATGCATGACGACCTCTATGACGGTCTCAAGGAAGAGGTTGTCGAGGGGGTGAATATCCTGCTCGAGCGTGGCTGGATGCCCTATGACGTGCTGACCAAGGCACTGGTGGAGGGCATGCGGATTGTCGGCATCGACTTTCGCGATGGCATCCTGTTCGTGCCCGAGGTGCTGCTGGCGGCCAACGCCATGAAGGCCGGCATGGGCATCCTCAAGCCGCTCCTGGCCGAGACCGGGGCGCCGAAGCTCGGCAAGATGGTGATCGGTACCGTGAAGGGCGACATTCACGACATCGGCAAGAACCTCGTCAGCATGATGATGGAGGGCGCCGGCTTTGAAGTGGTCGATCTCGGGATCAACAATCCGGTCGAGAACTACCTCGAGGCGATCGAGCGGGAGGATGCGGATATCCTCGGGATGTCGGCGCTGCTGACGACCACGATGCCCTACATGAAGGTCGTCATCGACACGATGAACGAGAAGGGTATCCGCGAAAACTACATCGTCCTCGTCGGCGGGGCACCGCTTAACGAGGAGTTCGGCAAGGCGATCGGCGCCGATGCCTACTGTCGCGATGCGGCCGTGGCGGTCGAGACCGCGAAGAGCCTGATCGCCCGCAAGCACAACCAGCTCGCCGCTGGGTGAGCGAGGCGGCGTCGAAACGGGGTAGGGCTCGGGAACGGGCCCTTGCCCGGTCAGCCAGTAGGCGCCCTATAGCGCCCGAGCCGGTGACCACCCCGGCGCCATCCCTACTTTCCATATGCTCCGGAGCGCTGCCTGACGACGCGACGCTCGCCGCTACCGGGACAGCGATGCCGCCGGCCAAGCGCGAGGGTGTTCTGCTGATCGCCTGTGGGGCGCTGGCGCGGGAAGTGCTCGCTGTGACGCGACAGCAGGCGCTGGAGGGGTTCGAGCTTACCTGCCTGCCCGCCCTCCTGCACAACCGCCCCGATCAGATTGCCGAGGCCGTCCGAGGGCGGATCCACGAAGGCCGCGCTCGCGGTTTCGCGCGCATCTTCGTGCTCTATGCCGACTGCGGCACCGGCGGTGGGCTCGATCGCATCTGCGATGAGGAAGGGGTCACGCGGATCCCGGGGCCGCACTGCTACAGCTTCTTCGACGGCAATGCCGCCTTCGAGGCCCGCGGTGATGCCGAGATGGGCGCCTTCTATCTCACCGATTTTCTGGCCCGTCAGTTCGAGACCCTCATTTGGAGGGGCATGGGGTTGGACCGTCATCCCGAGCTGCGCGAGATGTACTTCGCGCATTATGATCGTGTCGTCTATCTGGCGCAGACCGAGGACCCGAGCCTGACCGCAGCGGCGGCCGCAGCGGCGGATCGCCTAGGCCTCGCCTTCGTGCGCCGCTTCACGGGCTACGGCGATCTTGCCAGCAGCCTTGCAGAGCTAACGCTGAAAGACCCCTGAACGAGCGGCCTTCAGCTGAGAGCCCCCACTCACGGCTGACCTGCCTGATGGCGTGCCCGAAGGACGCCATCCCCCGTAGATCCGTGGATCGGCCCGATCAGATCACTCGGTATCGGTGGTGACAATCCGCAGAGATGCCCGCCGACGCGTCGCTTCCTCCGCTTCCGCATCACCGAACCTATTGGTCCCGCGGCCACCGTCGATGGAGCGGAGATGGGGTGCAGCCGTGGGCTGCTCACCCGCACCTGACCCGGGCGCTGGCTGCCAACTGGCGCCCGCCTCGGCAAAGCCCGACGCGCCCGATGCACCAGACGGTGCGATGCCGCGCTGCGCGAAGTCGGTCACGGCGGTCTCTGGGGCGAGTGTGATCGGTGAGATCGTCATCTCCTCGATCCCGAAGACCAGCGGAGGATCTTTGGGCCGCGGCTCTGTGCCCGCCAAGGGGTGCAGCGCGCCAAGGACGCGATTGATGTCGCCGCGATCGCTGCGCAGCGGCAGGAGCGCCATCTCCCAAAAGGCCGGAACCCGCGCACCGTGCCGGCTCAGCCGCGCCATCCCGATCCCTGGCTCGGCAAGGGTCTCAGCGACCAGCTCGCGCATGCTCTCCCGCGCGGTGGCTGCCATGATCGCCTGCACCGGCAGGCCGCGCAGTTCCATCCAGAACGCATCCACCAAGGCACTGCCCGCAAGACGAAAGCGCAGATTGCCCCGTCCGAGATCTTCCAGAATGAACACGTTGCTGATCCCGCGCGAGATCCGGCGCGGGTCCACCTCGGCACGAGCCGGACAGGGGCGGCTGCCGCGCAGGGTGTTCCAGTAGCGTACGAGATCCCGATTCCCGTCATGCAGCATGTCTTCGACCCCAGGACCCTCAGCCCGTCCGAAGAGCGGCGTTGCCGCGCCAGTATCGTCGCTGTCCATTGTACATCCCACAGTTTTCCGGCGCATTCAACGCATTGAGCCGCCCAAGACCTCCTGGTTGGGCGTGTCGCGACGGGGCGCTGGTTCCAGCGGGGGCCCGATACGGCAGTCGATTGAGAGCGTGACCGTCCTTCTGTGCGGCGTCTCGTGGATCATACAGCAAACCGCGTGCCAGTCGTTACCTTTCATTAATCGAATGGCCACAAAGTGCCCCCGCTGTGGCGGTGTCCGGGGCGCAACGGGGGGCGAGGAGCGACCCTCTCAGGCGTTGCCCGGCCTTGCGGGAGGGAGCCGAGCCATGCTGATGACCCCTATGCCGACGATGGTGCGCAAAGGTCTGATGGTGGTCCTGTCTTCGCCTTCGGGCGCGGGCAAGTCGACGCTGTCGCGACGTTTGCTCACATCGGACCCGGCCTTCATGCTGTCCGTCTCGGCGACAACGCGTCCGCCTCGGGACGGTGAGGTTGAGGGGAAAGACTATTTTTTTGTTGATCATCAGCGGTTTGACGCGATGGTCGACGGTGAGGAGATGCTCGAGCACGCGACGGTTTTCGAGAACCGATACGGGACCCCACGGGGGCCTGTTGAGGAAGCGATCGATGCCGGGCGCGACGTGCTCTTCGATGTGGACTGGCAGGGTGCACAACAGCTCGGTCAATCGGCCCTCAACACGGCCCTGGTAACCATCTTCATCCTGCCCCCTTCCATCGAGGAATTGGAGCGTCGGCTGCGCGGTCGCGCCCTCGATAGCGATGAGGTCATTAACCGTCGGATGGCCAAAGCGCGTGACGAGATCAGTCACTGGGCGGAATATGATTACGTCCTAATAAACGACGATTTGGATGTCTGCTTCTCCCAGATTGGGACGATCATCGCGTCCGAGCGGCAACGGCGCCCGCGCCAGCCGGCGCTCGCGCGCCATGTTCAGGGACTCAATGCGGAGTTCGAGGACCGCCGCAAACCGGGCTGAGTCAGGCGGCCCCGACTTCCGGCTGACGGAACGGGCCGCTTTTCATCGCACGCTATGGCAGACAAGCCGCGAATGCCGTTTAGTAAGGGGCGACCTGCGTTGGAGTCCCCCTATGCCCTGCTTCGCCCTCGGTGACATCGAGCCGACGATCCCCGCTGACGAGCCGATCTTCATCGCACCCACAGCCAGTGTGATCGGCAATGTGCACCTCGATGGCATGGTGAGCATCTGGTTCTCAGCGGTCATTCGCGGCGATAACGAGCCGATCCGGATCGGCTGGGGTTCGAATGTGCAAGACGGTGCGATCTTTCACACGGATCCCGGCTTTCCGCTCACCCTCGGCCCAGAGGTGACCATCGGCCATGGCGCGATCGTGCACGGTTGTACGATCGGGGAGGGGAGCCTTGTGGGTATGGGCGCCACGGTGATGAACGGCGCGCGGATCGGCCGGGGCTGTCTCATCGGGGCGCATGCGCTCGTGACAGAGGGTCGTGAGATCCCGGACGGCTCGCTTGTGCTCGGCAGCCCCGCGAAGGTCGCTAAAACCCTCACGCCCGAGCAACAGCAGGGCCTGCGCGATACGGCTGCGGGCTATCGAGCGCGCCTGGAGAGGTTCCGCGCGGAACTGACCACGGTCTGACCTCGGTTGCGCCCTTCAGTGCGCGACGCAGAGCGTCACGCGGCCGTCCTGGTGATCGAAGGTGAGCTGCAGGCCGGCCGCCGCGGCCGCCTGGGCGAGCATCGCGAACTCAACCTCCCGCGAGGCCGGTGCCGGATTGAGCGCGCCCGACAGCCAGTTCGCGGCCTCGGGCGAGAGCGCCGCCCGCTCCCCCTCCGCCGTCACCCGCAGGGGCAGCTCACGGTCATGGGAGAAGACCACCTCGATCTGGCCGGAGAGGCCGAGCGCGATGCGGGCAGAGAGCACCATCAGCGTGACGAGCCGCGCGGTCTCGCTCGTAAGATCGTC
>JBCCLX010000262.1:0-6657 GCA_039026635.1 Pseudomonadota bacterium | reverse complement strand
TCGGCGTTGCTCAGCCCGCGCGCCGCCAGGGCGGGTGGTACCGCTGCTGGAGACACGCCCTGCCGCGCCGTCTGTCCAAGGCGCCCCACCATGGGCATGCCGGAGACCTCTGCCGGATCGGCGGTGCCGCGATAGAGCACATCGAGCTCGTCGAGCAGTTGCCGCTCCGCCGCGCCGCCGGGCCGTCCTGCCAGCGCCATACCGCCGAGGACGCGGGCCCTAGCCGCCTCCATCCCCTCGGTGCCGAGCACGAGGCGCATCAACTGCCCCAAGGCGCGCTGATCGCCGGGATCCTCCAAGAGATGGGCCTCAAGCACGGCCCGCGCCTCACCAGACCGGCTAGCCGCCAGAAGGCGCGAAGAGAGCTCTGGCGCGAGGGCCCGCGTCTGCTCGGGCGTGGCCTCCAACAGGGCTGCGAAGAGCGCATCGATGGCGGCAGCCGGGCGTCCGAGCCGGTCATAGAGGCCGAGCCGCAGGCCCACAGGCACGGCCACGCGCTGCGCCTCAAAGGCCGCGAGCGTTGCCAGCGCCGCCTCGGGCCCGTCCCGAGCGTCAGCCGCGCGCATGGCAATGGCGATTGCACGCGCCCGCGTGGCTTCCGCCTGCCCGGGCGGCAGCGCTTGTACGACCCGGCGCGCCGCCGTCTCGGCCACGCTGTGATTGCCGACGCGCAGCATCACCTCGGCGCGCAGAAGCAGCGGCTCCGTCGCCCCAGGGGCCAGGTTCTGCGCCGTGGTACAGTAGCGGAGGGCGTCTTCCAGCTCACCGCGTGCAAGCGCCGTTGCCGCAAGGCCAAGATGAGCCTCCGCGATCGTCCCATCGCTCTCCACAGCCTGGCGCCAGAGCCCTTTCGCCGCAGCGATCTCCCCCTCTGCTGCCGCAATGCTGCCCATAAGCGTGAGGCTTGGCGCATGCGCGGGGTCCGCCGTGACAGCAGAGCTGAGATACTGCCGCGCCTCTTGAACATCGCCGGCAACCAGGCGTTCTGCGGCGCGGTCATAGGCATCGATCGTCGCCGACGGGGGCGCATCATCGCAGCCCGACAAGACGGCAGCGCTCAGCATTGCCACACCAATGGCCGGCACACGCCATCCCGGGCGGGTAAAACCGCCCAAAACCTGCGCTGCTGCTCTTGTCCGCCGATCAGCGTCCATCAGCTTTACCCGATCCCCCAGTCCGCCCAGCGCGCCTCTCACCCGGCGCGCCTGCAGGGCGGTGACACAAACCTAACCAGGTTTACCCCGCCAAAACTGTGAGAACAGTAGCACATTCGTTCGGGCGAAAGGATGGCCACACTGTAACACTGGTGAGATCGCTCGGACGAAACTCGGCAGCTGTGATGCCTTGTCGATCTGGTTGGAAGGCCTTGAGGACAGCGGCATACGCCTCCGCTGCGGTCGCTGCGCGCGTGCCAGGGGCACTTCGGATAGCAACCAGCGCGATCCTCCTCAATCTCGCAAACCGACAGCAAACCGACAACAGACTGCCCGTAGACCGTGAGTAGACCGCCAGGGCGACGGGAGCGTTGCGGGCGCGGCGTTGCGACGCCACAAAGGCCGAAGCGTTAACGCCGAGGGGGGCCTCATGGATATCGTGTCAGAGAACCGCGCTTTCGGGGGCGTACAGGGCGTCTACCGGCATCGCTCCACCGCCTGCCAATGCGCGATGACCTTCGCGGTCTATATCCCACCGGCGGCCGAGGAGGGGCCCGTGCCCTGCCTCTGGTACCTCTCGGGCCTCACCTGCACCCATGAGAACGCCATGCTGAAGGCGGGCGCACAGGGCTGGGCCGCCGAGCAGGGTATCGCGCTCGTCTTCCCCGACACCTCGCCCCGCGGCGATGGTGTGGCGGATGACGAGGCCTATGACCTGGGCCAGGGCGCGGGCTTTTACGTGGATGCGACCGAGGCCCCCTGGGCCCCGCATTTCGCCATGCGCCGCTATATCACCGACGAGCTGCACGCACTCGTCTCCACGGAGTTTCCCGTCGATGAGGGGCGCATGGGGATCACGGGGCATTCCATGGGCGGGCATGGGGCGCTCACCCTGGCGATCGCGCGGCCAGACCGATACGCCAGCGTCTCCGCGTTCTCGCCCATCGCCAATCCCAGCGCCTCTGACTGGGGGCGCAAGCAGCTCGGCGCCTATCTCGGCGGGGACGAGACGCTCTGGCGCACTTTTGACGCGAGCGAGCAGCTCCGCACCAAGGGCTGGGAGGGTGATGTCCTCGTCGATCAGGGTGCCAGCGACCAGTTTCTCGATCTCCTCAAACCGGAAGCGCTTGCCTCGGCCATGGCCGAGACGCGCACGGCGGGGATGTTCCGCATGCAGCCCGGCTACGACCACAGCTACTGGTTCGTCGCGAGCTTCATGGAGGAGCATATCGCCTGGCACGCAGAGCGGCTGTGACGGGGCGCGGCCGATTTCGCCTCGGCGTCGCGGTGGTTCTGCTGCTCGCGGCGGTCGGCCTTGTGGTCCTGCGCGGCGGGCCCGTGATCGAGGAGCTGTATGGTGAGGCCATCCTCCTCGCCTTCGGCCCGCCGGTGCCGGAGCCGAGCGAGGCGGAGCGCACCAGCTTCTGCGCGGAGGCCGCAACGGGCGGGTTCTGTGCGATCTGGCGGGAGGACGACCGCTTCCTCGGCCTTGGAGTCGGTCAAGCCCGCGGCGAGCCGACCTGCTGTGTGGTCACGCAGCACGATTTCACCGCAGCCAAGCTCGAGTATCGCATCCTGGCCTGTGCCGGCGCTGGGCGGACCGCCCCGCTTGCCTGCAGCGCCTATGAGCGTCCGCTCGCAGAGGGAGAGCGCTATCGGATCGACGGCGTGGATGTCAGCCGCATGCCGGGATGGGAACGGGAGCAGGCGCGGATCGTTCCGCCGGAGGAGTGAGCGCGCCTGCGACCGAGATCCTCCGGGGCGCTGCATCGCGGCGACTGGGCCGTTTACCGGCTAGCCGACGCCGACCTCATCCGGCAGTGCATAAGAGCGACTTTTCATGGTCCGAGCATCCGCAGGAGGAGTGCTGCCTGAGAAACAGGCTTTCAGTCCCACCTCTGTGTAATCCTTAGTCAAAAAAGCGTTAACGCACGCGCGTGGAGCGCATCTCGCAAGCCTGCTGTCTCCCCCTCCCAGTCTGGCACGCACCTTGCTCCAACGGCGGCGGAACAACCATAACGGAAGGCATATCCAGTATGACTCTTGCTTCTCGCAGCCTTGCGGCCGCCCTTGCGGCCACCACCCTCCTCGCCAGCCCGGTGATGGCCCAGGAAGACACGATCAAAGTGGGCATCCTGCACTCGCTCTCGGGCACCATGGCGATCTCGGAGACGACGCTCAAAGACGTCATGCTCATGCTGATCGAGAAGCAGAACGAGGCCGGTGGCCTGCTCGGCAAGCAGCTCGAGGCGGTCGTCGTCGATCCGGCCTCGGACTGGCCGCTCTTCGCCGAAAAGGCGCGTGAGCTGATCGAGGTGAACGATGTCGATGTGGTCTTCGGCTGCTGGACCTCAGTGTCGCGCAAATCGGTCCTGCCGGTCTTCGAAGAGCTGAACAGCCTCCTCTTCTATCCCGTGCAGTACGAGGGCGAAGAGTCGCAGCGCAACGTCTTCTACACCGGTGCCGCCCCGAACCAGCAGGCGATCCCGGCCGTGGAATACCTGATGGACCAGGGCGTCGAGCGCTGGGTGCTTGCCGGCACGGACTATGTCTACCCGCGCACGACCAACAAGATCCTCGAGCAGTTCCTCAAGGACAGCGGCGTCGCCGAAGAAGACATCATGATCAACTACACGCCGTTCGGCCATTCGGACTGGCAAACGATCGTGTCCGACATCAAGGAGTTCGGCTCCGCCGGCAAGAAGACCGCCGTGGTCTCGACCATCAACGGCGACGCCAACGTGCCCTTCTACAAAGAGCTCGGCAACCAGGGCATCGAAGCGACCGACATCCCGGTCGTGGCTTTCTCGGTGGGTGAGGAAGAGCTCGCCGGCATCGACACGGGCCCGCTGGTCGGCCACCTCGCCGCCTGGAACTACTTCATGAGCGTCGACACCGAGGAGAACGACGAATTCATCGAAGACTGGATCGAGTTCATCGGCGACGAAGACCGCGTGACGAACGACCCGATGGAAGCCCATTACATCGGCTTCAACATGTGGCTGAAGGCGGTGGAGAAGGCCGGCACCACGGATGCGGACGAGGTGATCGACTCGATCATCGGCGTCAGCGTGCCGAACCTCACGGGCGGCTACTCGGCCATGATGCCGAACCACCACATCACCAAGCCCGTGCTGATCGGCGAGATCCAGGACGATGGACAGTTCACGGTTGTGGCCGAGACCGATGGCCTCGTGGTCGGCGATGCCTGGTCCGACTTCTTGCCGGAGAGCGCCAAGCTGATCTCCGACTGGCGCAAGCCGATGGAGTGCGGCAACTTCAACACCGATACCGGCAAGTGCGGCGGCGCGACGAATTGAGCGTAAGGTGGGGTTCACCCCACCTCTAAAGCCCGGCTAGCTCATGGCGCGGTGGGGTGAACCCCACCCTACCGCTGGCCCAAAACCCTGACGACGGGCGGCTCCCGCCCGTCCCAACCGGCCGCCCCACCGGTGCGTTTGAGGGCAACGCCACGACAGGCCGCGCATGCTCCGCCTTCTTGCCCCGCTGCTCCTGGTCCTCGCGGGCCTGTTCGCCACTGCCACCCCCACGCCGCTCTACGCCCAAGACCTCGACGCGCTGGTCGCCCAACTGCCGGAGGGCGACTTCGATGATCGCGCGGCTGTGATCGAGGCCATCGCCGCCACGGGCGATCCGCGTGCTGCCGGCGTGCTCGAGACGCTGGGCGAGGGCGATCTGGCCTTCGACAAGAAGACCAAGACGATGATCAAGGTGGTGAAGGAAGGGCGCGACCGCTTCGCGCATGACCTCTACACCGGCGAACGCCTGCGCGAGATTGGGCGCCGCGACGCCCGCGCGGTGAAGATCAACAACAATCTGCGCCGCGCGATCGCCGCCGCCATCGGTGTTCTCCGGCTGCGCGCAGACGACCCGGTGGCCCGGCTGGCGGCTGCCGAGGCGATCTACGATTCTCGGGATGCCGGCCAGATCGAGGCGTTGGATGCAGCCCTCGAGGCCGAGACCGATGACCGCGTTGCCGCCGCCTTCCGGCTCGCCCGCGCGGCGGCAACCCTTGGCTCCGACCGGCCCGAGCCCGAGCAGGTGAGCGCCGTTGCAACACTCGCCTCCGAAGGCGGCGTGAACGCGCTCGGCCTCCTCGCCGGCGCCGCCGAGAGCCCGCTACCGCAAGTCGCCGCCGCCGCGGCCGAGGCGCTGGAGGCCGTCGAACGCCAGCGCGCGCTCTGGGAGATGGCGGAGAACGTCTGGTTCGGCCTCTCCCTCGGCTCGGTTCTGATGCTGGCCGCCATCGGCCTCGCCATCAGCTTCGGGGTGATGGGCATCATCAACATGGCCCATGGTGAGCTGGTGATGCTCGGCGCCTACACCACCTTCGCGGTCCAGGAAGCGATCCGGACCCATGCGCCGGAGTATTTCAACGCCTCCCTCGCCATCGCGCTGCCGCTCGCCTTCCTCGTCTCCGGCGCGGTCGGTGTGGCCATCGAGCGTGGGATCTGCCGCCATCTCTATGGTCGTCCGCTCGAGACGCTGCTGGCGACCTGGGGCGTCTCCCTGATCCTGCAGCAGGCCGTGCGCTCGATCTTCGGGCCCAACAACCGCGAGGTCGGCAACCCGGACTGGATGTCCGGCGCCTTCGAGCTTGGCCAGCTGACGATTACCTATAACCGCCTTTGGATCCTCGTCTTCGCGCTGGTGGTTTTCGCCACGCTCCTGATCGTGCTCAAGCGCACGCCCCTTGGCCTGCAAATGCGCGCGGTTACGCAAAACCGGCGCATGGCCGCCGCAATGGGCATCCGCACGGGCTGGGTCGATGCCATGACCTTCGGGCTCGGCGCAGGGATCGCGGGCGTGGCCGGCGTGGCGCTCAGCCAGATCGGCAACGTCTCGCCCAACCTCGGCCAATCCTACATCGTCGACAGCTTTATGGTCGTGGTCTTCGGCGGCGTCGGCAATCTCTGGGGCGCGCTCGCCGGCGCCATGACGCTCGGCATCGCCAACAAGTTCCTCGAGCCCTACGCCGGCGCCGTCCTCGCCAAGGTCCTGGTGCTCGTCTTCATCATTCTCTTCATCCAGAAGCGTCCGCGCGGCATGTTCGCGCTCCGCGGTCGCGCGGTGGAGGGCTGATCGATGAGCGAAGCCCTTATCCGCCGGTACTACGACGCCTTCAATGCGGGCGATACCGATGGCATGCTTGCCTGCCTCACAGACAACGTGCGCCATGACGTGAACGAAGGCACCGCCCGCGGGGGCAAAACGGCCTTTGCCGAGTTCTGCGCGCATATGAGCCGCTGTTACCGGGAGAGGCTCGACGCTATCGAGGTAATGACGAATGCCGCCGGCACCCGCGCGGCCGCCGAATTCATCGTCTATGGCACCTATCTCGAGACCGACCCCGGCCTACCGGAGGCCACGGGCCAGACCTACCGCCTACCCGCTGGCGCCTTCCTGGAGGTTCGCGACGGGCTCATCGCGCGGGTGACCACCTACTACAATCTCAAGGAATGGATCCGGCAGGTGAGCGCAT
>JBCCLX010000261.1:0-6699 GCA_039026635.1 Pseudomonadota bacterium | reverse complement strand
GGCACGGAGACGAGAATGACAAGCGGGAGGATAAAGCTCTCGAACAGCACCGCCATCACCAGGAAAACGATGACGAGCGCGAGGAGCAGGTTGATCTGCAGCGCGTTCCAGGTCTTCGTCAGCTCACCGGCTGCGCCCGAGAGCGAGAAGCGGACATCGGCCGGCATGCCCTCGGCCTCGATCGGCGCCACAACCTCGGTTTCCATGAGTTCCAGCGCGGTCTCGAGCGGCACGTTGGGCGAGGGGCGGACCTCTAGCGTGATCGTGCGCAGGCGCTCGCGGTGGCGGATCTCCGTGGGCCCCGCCGTGAGCTGCACGTCGGCAAGCGCAGAGACGGGGATGATCTGGCCGTTGGGCGCGACGACGGGGAAGCTGCCGATGTCCTGCGTTCGGATCTCGGGCCCGAAGCCGCGACCGCCCTTGAGCGTCAGATCCCGGCGCTCGGCTCCGACCGTGATCTCCTCGATCCGGATCCCATCGTTATAGGCGTCGATGGAGAGCGCGAGGGTCTCGGCCGTGACGCCGGCATCCGCGAGGCGCACGCGATTGGGCACGAGGCGCACTTCCGGCGCGCCCAGCTCGAGGCCCGGTTGGGGGCGGAACTGATTGCCCTCTTCGCGGGGCAGGACCTGAGCGATCCTGCCGGCTGCTCGCTGGGCGACGCCGATGATGTCTTCCAGGTCGTTGCCCGAGACGTTGAGTTCGATGGCCCGCCCACCGCCGATGCCGCGTCCGAAGAGCGAGCGCTGGTTGATGAAGCCGAAGGTACCGGGCTCGGAGAAGATGGGGCCCGAGAGGATCGGGATGAGCTCCGTGACCCGCTTCGGATCGCTCGCCGCCCCGCCAAGGAAGGTGGTCCCGCGTAGGGCCACGAAGAAGAAGTGGCGGATGCCCGGTGGCGCCTCCGCTCCCGCATCGCCCTGCTCCCAGAGCGGGCGCGCCACGCCCTCGATCCGCTCGGCGATCTCGGTGGTCGTGCCGAGGTTGTAGCCTGGCGGTGGCAGGATCACGCCGAAGACGAGGTTGCGGTTGCCCTCGGGCAGATACTCGAGCTTCGGTAGATAGGTGATGGCGCCCCAGATCGCGACAGCGGTGATGCCGCTGACGGCCAGCAGACCGACGAGGCGGAAGCGCACGGTCAGGCGGGCGTAGACCTTGATGATCCAGCCGAAGAGCCTGCCGAAATGGTCGATGATCGGCACTGGCATCACCCGCAGCGCGCCGCCCCGCCGGCCACCGAGCAGGCGCGAGGCGAGCGCCGGGAGCACGGTGACGGCGACGACCAGCGAGAGCATGACCGAGACCGAAATCGCAACCGCGATGTCGCGGAAGAGCTGCCCCGCCTCGAGCTGCATGACCAGGATCGGGATGAACACCATCACCGTCGTCAGCGCCGAGACCAGGATCGCGCCCCAGACCTGAGAGGCGCCCTGATAGGCCGCTTCGCGCGGCGGCATGCCGTTCTGCCTCAGCCGATAGATGTTCTCGAGCACCACGATGGCGGCATCGACCACCATGCCCACGGCGAAAGCGATGCCGGCAAGCGAGATGACATTGAGGGTGCGCCCAAGCGCGGACATGGCCACGAAGGAGGCCACAATCGAGACCGGGATCGCGAGCGAGATGACGAGCGTGGCGCGGGGCGAGCGCAGGAAGACGAGCAGGATCGCCGCCGCCAACAGCCCACCGATCCAGATGTTGGTGATCACCAGTTCGATGGCACCATCGATATAGATCGTCTCGTCATAGACCTGTTCCAGCGTCAGGCCCGCCCGGACGAGTTCGGTCGCGCGCAGTTCGTCGAGGGCCGTGCGGATGCCCTCCATGGTCTCGATCACATTCGCGCCGCTCTCACGCACGGCATTGATCGCGATGGAGGGTTCACCCTTCTGGCGGATTCGCGCCGTGGGCTCCTTGTAGCCGAACTGGATGTCGGCCACGTCGCGCACGAAGACGCGGCCACCGGCGCCGGGTGCGGCGCCCATGGCGCCTGAGCGCAGGACGACATCGCCGACCGCCTCCACCTCGTTCAACTCGCCCTCGGCGCGGACGACATAGCGGCGCTTGCCCTCGTCGATATCCCCGGCGGAGAGCGAGATGCTCTCGGCGCGCAGTTTGCTCACCACCTCGGGGATCGTGAGCCGGTACTGGGCCAGCCGCTCGGGATCGATGATGATCTGCAGCTCACGCTCGACGCCGCCGTAGACGTTGACGAGCGCGACGCCCGCGACGCGCTCGAGCCGCTCCTTGATGACGTCATTGGCGAAGTCGCCGAACTCCTGCATCGGCCGGTCGTTGCCGGGCACACGCTGCAGGATCATCCAGGCGATGGGGTTGTCGTCCGAGCCCGATGTGTCGATTGCCGGTTCTTCGGCCTCGTCGGGATAGCTGGACACGCGGTCGAGCCGATTGGCGACCAGCAGGAGCGCCCGATCCATATCCGTGCCGATGGCAAACTCGAGATTGACGCGCGCCCGGCCTGTGGAGGAGGTCGAGATCATGGTCTCGAGGCCTTCGAGGCCGCGCAGCTCATCCTCCTGCGGGTTGACGATCTCGCGCTCGATCTCGGCGGGGGCGGCGCCGAGCCAATTGGTCTCGATCTCAATCACCGGTTTGCGGACATCCGGCGTCAGCTGGATCGGGATCTGCGTCAGAGCCAGGGCGCCGAACATCACCGCCATCAGGACGGCGGCGACGACGGCGATGGGCCGTTCGATGGCGATGCGGATCGGGTCCATGGCGCGGCTCAGTCGGCTGTTGCCGCGGCGGCGCTGCCTGCGGGCACGCGCGGTGCTTCGGCGCGTGCCGTGCTGTCGGCGGCAGGGGCAGCCTCGACCGAGCCCTCCCGATCATCCGTCTCCGTTTGAGGCGCACCTTCCGCCGCGGTGGGCGCTTCGTCGAGTGGGGTGCCATCGACAAGCCGTGGCGCGATGGGCTGGCCCGGGCGCAGGCGTTCGTTGCCGCGCACGACCACATGCTCGCCGCTCGTAACCCCCGAGGTGACTTCCATGAACTCACCAGCCGACTGACCGAGACCCACATTGCGCGGCTCCGCCACACCATCGGCCGCAACGAAGACGATCCAGCCGCCGCTTTTCTGTACCAGGGCGTCCTTGGGCACGACGGGCGCCGTGCGGGGCGCACTGATCGGGACGCGCAATGTGACGGCCCGGCCGATCGCGCCGAGGCTCTCAGGCAGTCCGTCTTGGCCGACGGCGAAACGTACCGTGCGCGTGCGCGTCGAGGTGACCTCGACAGGCAGCAGGCTGCGCACGGTCGCCCGCGCTTCAAAGCCGCCATCGAAGATCGCGTCGAGTTCTCGTCCGCGCGACAGCCCGCCGACGAGATCCACGGGCACATCCGCCTCAATCTCGAGGCGGCGCACATCCAGAAGCCGCGCGACCGCGGCGCCAAGATCGATGTATTGGCCCGGCTGCGCCATCCGCTCGATCACCACGCCCTCGAAGGGGGCGAGGATCGTACCGTGGCGCAGATCGTAGCGCGCGCGTTCGAGAGCCGCCTCGGCCACGCCCACCTGCGCTTCGGCTCGCGTGATCTCGCTCGCTGCCTCCGCTGCCTGTTGTTGCAGATCCTCGAAACTGCCGCGGGAGAAGGCGACGGAGCCCTGCAGCCCCGCCGCCCGTTCCAGCGCCTGCTGCGAGAGGCGAGACCGCGCCTGTGCGACCTCCACGGCCGCGAGTGCGGCGCGCAGGGCGGCCTCGGCATTGCCCGCCTGGATGCGGAAGAGCTGATCGTCGAGCGTCACCAGCGGCGCGCCGGCGCCGACACGGGCGCCGATTTCGAAATGAACCTCGGCAACGACGCCTGCGGTGCGCGTCGCCACCTGGCTGTCTACCGTGCCCACAAGGCGCGCGATCACGGGTGCCGTATCCGCGATCTCACGATCCAGGACAGGTGCCACGACAACACCGGCCGGACCCCGCTGGGCCAGCGCAGGCCCGGCCAAGAGGCTCAACGCCAGTACCAGACAGCCAAGAACGCGCGTCGCCGCCATGGTTTCACCTTCGTGTTGCGAACGCGAGACAGGTAACGCCCGGCGGCACGCGTTCAAGATGAAGGGCCGTCCTCTGACCCAACGTCTACGTGTTTGGCGCGGCATGGTACCACGCCCTGGCTGACTGCTCGCCCCTCCGCCCCATCTCCGCTGCCGATGCGCCCTCTTGGGAGTTGTTCGTGACCAAACTGCCGTCGATCACCATCGGCCTTGCCGGCCTGCTGCTCGCGCTGCTGTGCCTCTGGCGGCTCGAGGGGGCGCGCGAGGGTCTGGTCTTCGAGGATCGGCTGTTCGATGCGACGCCCGCGACGATCATCCGGCCAGCGGCGCCAGCAGGGCCCGTGCCCACGGTCCTGATCGCCCATGGGTTTGCCGGGGCCAAGGAGCTGATGGAGCCGTTCGCCGTCAGCCTCGCCCGCGCGGGTTACATCACGCTCAGCTTCGATTTTGAGGGCCATGGCCGACATCCGACCGCGCTGCCGGCCCGGATCACGGGGGAGGGCGGCGCGGCGGATCGGCTGATCGCGCAGTTAGGGCGGATGGCCGCGCATGCCCGCGCGCTTGAGGGGGCCGATGGGCGGCTCGTCCTTCTCGGACACTCGATGGCGACCGACCTGATTGCCAATGCCGCGCTTCAGGGGATCGAGGGGGAGGTGACCGTCGCCGTCTCCCTCTTCTCCCCCGATGTGACCGCCACGAGCCCGCGCAACATGCTGATCGTCACCGGCTCCTGGGAGGATGGGCTCACCCAAGAGGCGCTGCGCGTCACGACGCTGACGGCGGGGGAGCCGGCGGTGGAGAACGTCACCTATGGGCGCTTCGAGGACGGTACCGCGCGGCGGACGGTTTTTTCGCAAGGTGTTGAGCATATTGGCGTGTTGTATGATCCGGCTGGGCTCGAGGCTGCACGCGACTGGTTGGATGCCGCTTTTGGACGGACGGCCGCGCCGGATCGCCTGCCGGTCGATGCGCGTGGTCCTGCCATCGCGGGGCTTTTCGCCGGGCTGATGGCGTTTGGCTGGGGGCTCGCGCGCCTTCTGCCGCAGCTCTCGAACGGTCAAAACACAGGCGCCGGTGCGCCGCGGGGGCTCTTTTTCGCGCTTGCCTTTGGTCCTGCCGTGCTGACCCCGCCGCTTGCCGTGCTGATCCCCACGGGTGCGATGCCGCTCGTGCTTGGGGACTATCTGGCAGTCCACTTCGCGCTCTACGGCCTGCTCACGGCGGGCGCGCTCTGGTTCTTTGCGCGACGCCAGCGGGTGGCAGCGCCTGCCCTCACGGAGCTCACGGGCAGGCTCGCCTTGGCCGGCGTCGGTGCCGGTGGTTTCGTGATTGCGGCCTTCGCCATCACGCTCGACCGCTACGCTTTTCCCTTCCTGCCTGGAGCGGACCGCCTGATCCTCGTTCCCGTGCTGGCCGCCGCGCTGCTGCCCTGGTTTCTGGCGGATGAATGGCTGACCCGGGGCCGCCCGCGGGCGCCAGAGAGTCCTGAGGCGACCGAGACACGGCGCGGCAGTCGTCTCTGGGCCTATGCACTCACCAAGATCGCTTTCGTCCTCAGCCTTGGCCTCGCCGTGGCGCTCGACCCCCCGCGGCTTTTCTTCCTCCTGATCGTCGCGCCCGTGATCCTGGTCTTCTTCGCGGTCTATGGGCTGATCAGCCAGCGTCTCCTGCGTGTCAGCGGGCATCCCTTCGTCGCCGCGGTCGCCCTTTCCCTGGCGCTTGCCTGGTCGATCGCCACCAGCTTTCCCCTCGTCGCCGGCTGAGCGCGCGGGTCGGCAACCGTTCGTTCATGCCCCGAGCGTTATTGATAATGTTGGCGGGCGAGGACGTATCGGCCGCAGGCGAGGGGCGTCACGATCATGAAATTGAGCGCGACTTGGCGACGAGCGAAGCGTTCATGGCGCTGCTTGCCAATGGCGTTCGCGACAATGCTCTCCACAGTCGGCCCATCGGATGCGGAAGAAATCGTCGCCGTCGTGAACGGCTTTCACCCCTATGGTTTTGTCGACGGTGCGGGAGAGATCACGGGTCTCGGCGTCGATATCCTCGACCGGATCGCCGAAGATGCAGGCCTACAAGTGCGGTACATCGCGCGCGACACAGTCGCAGACAGTATCGCCGCCATCGCCGCGGGCGAGGCAGTCATAAACCCCGCGCTGGCCGATCTGCCTGCCAGGCGCGATACCCTCGCCTTCACCGACAGCTACGATACGATCGAAATCAAGGTCTATCGATTGGCCAACCAGGTCCGGCCTGGCGATATTGCCAAGGCCCCGGATCTCGTAGGCATGCGGGTGGGCTTCAATCGGGGCAGCGTGAGCGATCATGCGGTGCGCGCCATGCCCGGCGTGATCCCTGTGCCCTTCAACAGCAATGCAGATTTGATCCTGAACCTCGTCGAGGGGAACGTCGATGCGGCGGTCTATCCGCGCAAGGGCTTCGAACGGATCGCCCGCGTGTTGGATATGGAGGGCCGTTTCGTCGCCGTTGGGCCGGCTCTGCGCACAATTCCGCTGCGCATCGCCGTCGATGTCCGTCAACCCGCGCTTCTTGAGCGGCTCGATGGCGGGTTGAGGCGGCTCAAGGCTGAGCAGGCCTGGACTGAGATCCGCAATCGCTGGTTTGCGCCGCCGCCTACGATCTGGACGCCCGAGCGCGTGCTCTTGGCGGCAGCCGTCATGGTT
>JBCCLX010000260.1:0-6699 GCA_039026635.1 Pseudomonadota bacterium | reverse complement strand
GCGGCTCGGTCTTGGAGCCGGTGAACTGGTTGACCGTGTCGCATTCGGTCACCTCGATCTCGGCGATGGCGATGGAGAGCCCAAGCTCCGGGATCTCGATCTCGATCTCGACGAGGCCGACGCGCAGCTCGCCCACAAAGGCATGCGTGCGCCCGAACCCACGCTGCGTCGAATAGGCAAGGCCCAGAAGCCAGCCCTCATCTGCCCGCGCCATCGCCTGCAGCCGCAGCGCCCGTTCGGCCGGGAAGGCTAGCGGCTCGCGCGTCAGATCCGGCGGCTCGGCCTCGCTGGCCGGTACCGGCTCCAGCAGGCTCTCGCGATTGAGAAAGCTCGCGACATGGGGTTTCGGCGCGGGCTCGGTGCCCTCCGTCCGCGGCGCCTGGGTCTCCAGCCCCTCGGCCTCCAGCGCGAAATCGAGCAGCCGGTGGGTGTAGTCGAAGGTCGGGCCCAGGACCTGCCCGCCGGGGATGTCCTTAAAGGTTGCCGAGATGCGGCGGATACAGGCCATGCGCGCCGTCTCAACCGGCAGCGAGGCCCCGAAACGGGGCAGCGTGGTGCGATAGGCGCGGATCAGGAACACCGCCTCGATCAGATCGCCCCGCGCCTGTTTGATCGCAAGCGCGGCAAGACCGGGATCGTAGAGCGATCCCTCCGCCATGACGCGCGCCACCGCGAGCGCCTGCTGCTCGGCGATCTGCGCCGTCGTGACCTCGGGCACCGCCTGGTCACCGCGCCGTTTCTCTGCGAGCCAGGCATGAGCGTTCTCGATCGCCCGTTCGCCGCCCTTTACCGCCACATACATCGGCCTCTCCTTCAGACGGCGGTGACGCGCGTGCTGCGCGGCAGGCCCATGAGCCGGTTGCCGGCCACGAGGAACAGATCCACCCCCAGGGGGAAACGCGCGCGATTGGCCGAGAGCACGGTCGCGGCATCGGGTGGCAGCGCTGGGGCCACCTCGACCGCCCCCTCGATCCCAGGCCCCTCGAGCCGGAGGCGCGGCCCGCCCTCGAGGCTGGGGAGGCAGATGAGGAGCGTCGTCGAACGGTCAGGGTAATCCGCGGTGCCGGCGGGCCAGTCCGCAAGGGGCATCAGGTCCTCCCAGCGCCCGAGAGCGAAAGCCGCGACATCCCGCGACGCCGCCCGCGGCGCCCCGGTGTGAAAGAGCACCCAGTCCGCACTATCGCCCCCCAGATCCGGGGCATACCAAACCGGCGCATCTGGATCTGCAAGGCAGAGAAGAGCCGCACCGCTGGCCGGGGGCAGCGCTCCCGACGGTGTCGCACCGGTGATCTCGACGATGCGACCGGGACGGGCGAGCGCATCGAGAACACCCCGAAAGGCGACCGATGCCTCGCGTCCAGGCTCCGCGAAACCGCCCGCGTAGACATCGGCTTGCGACGCCGCAGCCTCCATGCTCATGCGTCCTCTCCCCGTACCATCGTGAAGAAATCGACCTTCGTGGCCTCGGCCTTTTCGGCACGGTCGCGGGCCTTGGCCTCGGCAGCATCGGTCAGCGGTGCGAGGACCTCTCGTTCAACCATGGCGCGCGTGGCGGGGCGGCAGAGCAGCGCATCGGCAAGCGCCACCCTCTCCGCATGCGCCCGATCGCGTCCAGGCACCATGGCGTGGCCGACCGTGCCGTCCTGCAGCGCTAGGGTGCAGCGCGTGACGGTCATCTCACCGAGATTGAAGGGCGCGCCCGTGCCACCGGTCCGACCGCGGATCATGGTCGACCCCGTCTCGGGCGCACGCAGCCAGCGCGATGTCGGTACCGGGTCCATCTCTGCCGTGAGCGCCTCCATGCGTGCTGCCAGAAGCGCGGGATCGCTGCGCGCCAAGAGGCCGAGCCATGCCGCCCGCGCGGGGTCCTGCCCCGGTGCCGCGGTCTTCGATGTCGCGTTGTTGGATGCCGCTTCCGTTGATGCCGCATCCTGCGGCGGCGCTTGCTGCGGTGCCATCGACGACTCCCTAGACAACTAGACAGGTCCGTGGTCTAGTCGAAGTCGCAGGGTCTTGGCAATGCAGCCGATGACCGATGATGACGAAGTTTTCGTGACGTCCTTGCGTGAGGCAGGCAAGGCTGGCGTAGGCCCGTAGCGATAAGGACCGGTGATGGGTGACGACACCGATGCAGCGGCCCGCGCGGCCGCCACAAAACTCGGACACCGCCCATCCGCGTCGGATCTGGCGCAGCCGGGGGCAGAACGCGCGACGATGTGGGCCAGCATCCGAGACACGCTCGCAGGCGAGATCGCTTCAGGAAAGTACCCCACCGGCAGTCGCCTGCCAGCCGAGCAAGCCCTCGCCAGCCGCTTTGCCGTCAACCGACATACCGTGCGCCGGGCGCTTGCGGATCTGAGTGCCTCGGGGCTGATCCATGTTCGGCGCGGGGCCGGTGCCACGGTGACGGCGGATCGGATGGACTATCCCGTCGGTCGTCGCACGCGCTTCAGCGAGAACGTTACGGCCGCCGGGCGGCGCCCCGGCCACCGGATGCTTCGGCTCGAGACCCTGCCGGCGGATGCAGAGGAAGCCGCGGCACTCGAAGTCGAACCTGGCGAGGCGATCCTGGTGACCGAGGGTGTGGCCCTGGCGGACGAGCTGCCCGTTGCCTGGTCGCGCCACCTGTTTCCCGCGGTTCGCCTGCCCGGATTTGCGGAGGCCATGGCCAGCAACCCCGGGATCACGGCGGCCCTGCGCAGCGCGGGCATTGCGCGCTACAGTCGGCGCACGACCCGCATCGGCGCCGCACTGCCGTCGACGGAGATCGCCCGCCATCTTGCCATCGCCGCGACAGAGCCGATCCTCGAGACGCATGCCGTCGACGTCGATGACGACGGCAGGCCCGTCAACATCGGTCACACCTGCTTCGCCGCCGGCAGGGTAACGCTGGTCGTCGGCGAAGATGGCGTTAGGTGCTCGACGGAACGGCTGCTCGACGCGCTGACGGACAGTGCGATGGCCAGTGCCCTGCCTGATGAGGTTTCCGAATGAGCACTCTCGACGACGCCCTGGCCGCCGCCGGCTGGACCATCGCCGAAGACGGAAAGTCGATCTCCAAGACCTATCGCTTCACGGATTTCAGAGCGGCGATGGCCTGGATGCTGCGCGCGGCCTTCGAGGCGGAGGCGATGGACCACCATCCGGAGTGGTCGAATGTCTACAATCGGGTCGCCGTCACGCTGACGACCCATGACGCTGGGGGCCTGACGCAGAAGGACACCGCCCTCGCGCAGCGCCTGGAGGCGATCCGCGCCTGACGCCCATGGCATCGCCCAAGGTGACGGACTGATCCCGCCGTGGGATGGCCTCGGGACGGCTCAAGACGGGGACGCCGCGATCTGTGGCGATATCTCTTCCGCAATCCCCGTCGCTGCCGAAGCGCCCCGTTCGGGCGTGGCCGTCGTCGCAGCAGGGGCCGGGGCCTGCGGCGGCCGAGCCCGCGACGCCGCAAGCAGTGCTGTCACCGCCTCGATCCGTAGCGGTTTACGCAGAAAAGCATTCAGCACACCGTCGCGATCGAGCGCCCGTTTTGTCGGACTGTCATCGGCCGTCAGGGCGACGATGACGGCTGGCGTGCCGTTTCGCGCGCGTTCGATCTGTCGCAGCCGCTCAGCAATGGTGATCCCGCTCTCATCGCCGAGCGACACATCCGTCAGCACCAGCTGGGGATGGTGCTTTTCGAAGGCGGTGACCGCTGCCTCCCCATCGCGGACATGGACGACCTCCAGCCCTTCACGCTGAAGGAGATGGCAGGCGAGAAGCGCGCTCGTCGGGTCGTCTTCCACGACCAGGACCGGCGCGCCCTTCAGGCTGTTCAGCCCCGGCGCTGCCTCGAGCTCCCTGCCGTCCGCGCCACTTGGCAAACTCATAACTGGCAACTCCTCGTCGGCGGTCTTCCCGCCTGGCTGCAACCCTGCGGCGCGACGATCTCAGCTCAGCGCCTCGATCTTGGCACCCGCGTGCGCGCCTGCCGCAGCCGACTGAGCCTCGCCGTCGATATCCGCGCAGGGCGCGATGGCGATGTCCCGTTCCGGATCGACGACCATAGAGCGTTCGAGCAGCGTGAAGTTGCGACCGTTGACACGCTCATGCGCGACACGGTCGACCGAGGCATGGATCAGCATCCAGCCCCATCCCCCCTCGGGCAAAGCATCGAGATCGGCGAGGTCGTCGAGCGCCGTCTCTTCTGCCACCGGCTCCGGCGCGGGCGGCGTCAACAATGCGCTCGGCAGTTCCCTGCCCCGATCCTCAATACAGATCCGCGCGAGCGTGTCGTTCGCGACGACACAGACGAAGATGGGCACATCGCTCGGATGGGCGGAATGCTCAATGATGTTGTTGAGCGCCTCCGTCAGCGCCAGCCGCATCGCATCGAGCACGGGCTCTTCCACTCCCGGGCGCGCACAGCCCCGGATCACCGTATCGACGGCCGGGCCGATCTCTCGCAGATCGGCGACGAGGTTGATGTGCCGCGCACCCGCGAGGCCGAAGAGCGCCGCCGATGTCTCTGCATCCGGCGCCGCATCGCCCGTCCGCATCATGCGGACACCGCCTGCGGACCCGTCGGCCCTTGGCCCTCGATCGTGAAGACGGCATCAAGCTGCGTGAGCGCGAAGATACGCCGCAGACTGGGGGCCAGACCGCGCAGCGCGAGCCGGCGCGGCAAGACGATCTGCTTGCGCAGACCCACCAGCGTGCCCAGCGCCGTACTGTCCAGGAACGAGACCTCCCGAAAATCGATCACGAGATCCTGATTCGTGCGTCCGATCAGAGCCGCCACATCGCTTTTGAACGTCGGCGATATCGAAGCATCCAGCCGCGGACCTTCAACGACGACAACGAGACGCCCTGCTTCCTCATGACATTTCAAAGCCGGTACCCCCTCCTTTTGTTCATGCAGCGCGTGTACAATGGAGTTCGTTAAATTACTGCAAAACTCCTTATTCACCGGGTGTTATCCATTTGCTGCCATCTCCGAGCTATCGCGACGCTGGAGGTAGAATGGCAGTCGATATGGCGGAAGAAGGACCGCAACCACGCGTTCTTGTGGTGGACGATAGTCCGACCCAACGGTTGCTCATTTCCGCCCAACTGCGGGGCTGGGGCTACAAAGTTACCCAGGCCGGCGACGGTATGGCGGCGCTCGAGACGCTGAGCCAGCAGCCGCACGACATTGTCTTGAGCGACTGGATGATGCCCGGGCTCGACGGGCCGACGCTCTGTAGCGCGATCCGCGAGCGGACGGCGGATCGCTACGTCTATCTCGTGCTGCTGACCTCACGCGGGCGGCCGGACGATGTGAGCGCGGGGCTCAATGCGGGCGCCGATGACTTTCTCTCCAAGCCTTTCGCCGCCGCTGAACTGTCGGCCCGCCTTGCAGCCGGCGCACGCGTCATCGCCATGGAGCGCCGCCTCGCCGCACAGAAGAAAGCGACCGAGAAGGCCCTCGCCAAGCTCGACGCGCTCTACCGCGCGGTGGACGCCGACCTGCAGGCAGCAGCGGTGCTGCAGCGAGAGCAACTGCCGCCGCCGTCGGCAGAGATCAATGGCTTCAACATCGCGACCTACTGCCGCTTTCACGGGCATGTGGGCGGCGATCACATTGGCTTCTTCCCGATCGGGGAGCAGGGTGTCGGCATCTTCTCCATCGATGTGGCCGGTCATGGCGTGGCCTCAGCGCTCTTGGCGATCCGGCTGGCCCAGTTCATGAGCGGGACGGCGCCGGATGAGAACATTGCGATCGAGCTTGGGCAGGACGGCCAGCCGCGCCCGCGCCCGCCCGAAGAGGTGATCGCTGATCTGAACGCCCGGTGCCATGTGAGCCTCAACCACGATATCTACTTCACGATGGCCTATGGGGTGATTGACCGGCTGAGCGGGCGGGTCTGCCTCAGCCAAGCCGGCCATTCTCCTGCCGCCCGGCTGGCGCGCGACGGCTCCGTTCGGTTCTCCGAGATCGGCGCAGGGCCGCCCGTGGGGCTGTTGGACGACGCGGTCTTCACCTCCGGCACCTTCACGCTCGAGCCCGGAGAACGGCTGATCCTCTACACTGACGGCGTGACCGAGGCGGGCGTGCAACCGATCCACTGTGGGGCTGGCGCGCCAGAGCACGAGACCGCGCCAGAAAAGGACGTCGTTCTCACGCTCGAAGGGGCCTCGAACGGCGCCGAAGCGACGCTAACCGCCGCTCCGCCCTCGACCTGCACCGACCCGGCCCCCGCGATGCTGGACCAGGGCCCGGATGGGGGACTGGAGGTGGCACCCCTCCTTGGCACCGATGGTTTTGCAAAGATCTTGAAGGAGTGCGCGAGCGAGACGACGCACGACCTCTTGCCGGCAGTCGTGGCACGGCTCACCGGTGAGCCCTACTGTGCGGCGCTCGACGATGATCTGTCCGCCCTGGTCATCGAATGGCCCGGTCGCGCGCGCCTGTGACAACGTCGACCACCGAGGAGGCCAACCTCGGCGCCGTCCCGTTGCGGTTCGTCTGCGATGGTTGGCCTAGCAGCCCGTTCAATTGGACAGCGTCGCCACTCGACTATCGCAGGAGCCGCTGGGGTGTCGCCGCTATAGGGCGGCGTTTGCCATGGCGCTGAGTGATTGTTTCGATCCCTTCGGAGCGTTTGCGTCTCTCGGGCGGGTCTTTTGGCGCGCTCTATTGGAGCTGCAGATACGAGCCGTTGGCGCGGACCGCTT
>JBCCLX010000259.1:0-6700 GCA_039026635.1 Pseudomonadota bacterium | reverse complement strand
CCCAGCTCGCGCGCAAACTTGTGCCCGCCATAGACCGCAGCGGCGATCGTGCCGGGGCCGAGGCAATCCCCGATCCGACGGAGCGTCTTCGGTGCCCGATCCTTCTTGGTTTCGAGCACCAGCTCGAGGGCGTGGTAGAGCGTGTCCACCGGCTCGCGGAGCGTTACCATCACAACGCTCTCGCAGGCGATGTCCCGCACCCGATCCGTATAGACGCAGGCAACCTCGACCCTGTCTCGGTGGATCTCCGAAAGCGTATGGAGAGGCACGATGTCGACGCCGGCCTCGATCAGCCGCTTTTGGATGCGGTGCTGCTCGAGCGTGTTGTGCGTCCAATGAGAGACATCGGCCTCGGGCGTCACCAGGGTCACCGGGAGCCCTTCGGCCCGCAGCATCTCCGCCATGATCCCGCCCATGTAGTAATGATCGTCGTCGAAGATCACGACTGGGCCTTCTGGGCGCTGCCCGGCCATGATCTGGTCCGGCGTGAAGACATGCGCGTCGTCGGAGCGCGGGATCGGCGCCCGGCTGGCCCGGCCGATCCCGGAGGCGCACCAGAGCGCGCCCGTGGCAATGGCCACATGATCGGCCTCGAACTCCAACACCTGATCGGCGCTGAGGCGACTTTCGAGATAGGTCTCGACATTCGCCATCTGGGAAATCTGCCACTCCCGATGATCAGCGACGCGCCGCCATTCCGAGAGCCCGGGCAGCCGCGCCTCCCTATCTACACGCCCGCCCAGGCGGTCGGAGGCCTCGGCGAGCGTCACCTGATAGCCGCGCTGACCGAGGGCACGCGCGGCCTCTAGCCCGGCAGGCCCCGCGCCGACGATGAGAACGCTTTCTGGCGCGGGTGCCGGCGCGATCCGCTCGGGGTGCCAGCCGCGGCGCCACTCCTCGCCCATAGTCGGGTTCTGAGTACAGCGGATCGGCGTGCAGGAGATATCGCCCGAGACGCAGATGTTGCAGCCGATGCATTCGCGGATGTCCTCGATCCGCCCCTCCTCGATCTTCTTGGGCAGGAAGGGGTCCGCGATCGAGGGGCGAGCAGCACCGATCATGTCGAGTCGGCCCTGTCGGACGAGCGAGACCATGGCATCCGGCGAGGTATAGCGCCCGACGCCGACGACCGGCTTGGTCGTCACCGATTTCACCCAAGAGACATAGTCGTCCTGAAAGCCCGCCTGCGAGAACCGCGAGGTCTGGCTGTCGTGGCTCCAGTCCGAGATGTTCACGTCCCAGAGGTCTGGGTGCTCGGCGAGCATCTCGATGACCTCCCGTCCCTCGCCCTCGGCCAGCATGCCATCCGGGCCCGCCAGCTCGTCGACGGCGAAGCGGACGACGACGGCGCAGGTATCGCCCACGGCCTCCTTCGTCTCCTCGAGCACTTCACGGAAGAGGCGCACGCGGTTCTCGAGCGAGCCGCCATACTCATCCGTCCGTCGGTTGCGGCGGCGGGAGAGGAAGTGCATCAGCACGCTCAGATCATGGGCGGCATAAACGTAGATGAGGTCAAAGCCGGCCTTTTGCGCGCGCTTCGCCGCCTCGATATGCCAGCGGCGGACATTGCAAATGTCCTCCTTATCCATTGCCCGGACCTGGACGGGATCGGGGTAATCCACCGGCAGCACCGAGGGCCCCATCGGCACCTCTCGGCTGTAGCGATTGGGGGCGGCCGCGCTGGCGTAGGAGAGCTCGGCGCCCGCCAGCGCGCCGTGCGCATGGATCTTGTCGCACATCTTGGCAAAGACGGGGATGTCCCGGTCCTCCCAGAGCCGGCCCTCGACATAGGGCGAATGCTCGGAGGAATGGTGGATCTCCACCTCTTCGGTACAGACCACGGCCCAACCACCCTCGGCCTTGACGCCCCGCATCTCTGCCATGGAGGACGGGTAGGAGCGAGACATGCCGTTGCAGTGGGGCACCTGATAGAACCGGTTCTTCGCCACAACCGGCCCGATTTTCACCGGCTCGAACAGGATGTCGTAGCGCGGATCGCGCGCCGACCGCCGCGCCGCACCGGCGTCGATCTGCTCAAATCGGGTCATTCGGTGGCTCCCTTGGTGCTGCCTTTCGGACCGCAAGTGTTGCAGTGACGATCGATGGTGGCGGCGACGGCGCGGGCGGTCGCCTCCCCGCTCATCCAGGCGCCGGAGCAGAGGGCCATATGCCCCGCCGCCACCGCCTCACCGGCAAAGAAAACGCGCGCGCCAACGGGTCTGGCGAGCGCTGCGCGGGCGTCGAACTGGCCAGGGGTGGCCGCCGCATAGGCGCCGAAGCTGAGCGGGTTGGTGGCCCAGTCCGACATCAGACCGCCGGTGATGTGGCCGCGGGCGTCGGAGCCGACGGCTTTGACCAGCTCGTTGGTGGCGAAGTCGATGGCCGCCGCCTCGCCCGCACGGCTCAGCTCCCAGCCGAAAGCGCCGCCCACGAAGCCGACCATCAAGGGCTGGGCGAAGGGAAGGGTGAGGAAGAAGCAGGCCTCGGCGGGCATCGCCTCCGCGGTCTTCTGCGTCAGCCAGGCGTTGTCGGAGAGGCCGAAGCGCGCTCCATCGGTCTTGAGCGCGATCTTCGTGAGGAGGCCCATGGGCAGCCCCTCGATGCCTTCGGCCGCGTGATCGGGCAGCGCGGGCGTGAAGCGAATGGCGCCCGAGCGCAGGACGCCGGTCGATACCGTCACAATGCAAGCCTGCGCGCGGATGGTGCCCGCTGCGGTCTCAACCGCCACGCCTTCGCCCGACCAGTCGACGGCCGTGGCGGGCGTGCCGAGGCGGACGGGAAGGCCAGCGCCGGCGGCCTCGACAACGGTCCCCAGCCCCTCCTCGATCAGGTAGTTGGTGTCGAGATCCTCGTAGCCGTTGTAATCGGCCGTCGAGAGATCGGCGAAATCGACACCATGGTCCATCGCACCGATCCAGGTCTGCACCGTGCCGGACCAGTCGACGCCCTTGGGGATGACGCTGGCGGCCGAGACATCCTCGTCATCGGAGTCTTCCAACGCATCCTCGATCTTGCCCCAGGCGCGGTCATAGGCACGCCGTTCCTTCACATCCGCTCGGCGGCCATCAACGTAGAGTGCCTCCGAGGCGTCATGGTCGAGCATCGTGAAGCCCCGCTTGCGGGCGAAACTGACAAGCGGCAGATCCCTCGGCCCCTGCAGCCAGGCGCAGCCATGGTCGAACGGCAGGCCGAGGCGCGCACTCTCGGTATACGCGCGCCCGCCGATGCGTTCGGCCGCCTCGACGACGATCACGCTCTTGCCCGCGGCCATCAGCGTCTGAGCCGCGGCGATCCCGGCAGCACCCGCACCGATCACCACCACATCCGGATCGCTCGGCAGGGTCGTGCTGGTCTGCGCACCCGCGGCCGGCGCGGAGCCCGCCGCGAGCATGGCCGCGAGCACAGCGCGGCGAGAAGGGCCGGTGCTCATCCCATTGGAAGACCGCTTGCTCATGACGTCACCTCAGCCGGCGTTTCAGGATTGTGCTCGAGCGCGGCCAGGGGCTGGCCGGGCCACGTCTCAAAATGGCGGGGGAAGATCGCGCGCAGGAAGGCATGGATCTGATGGCGCCCATCCTGTGCTGCCATCCAATGGGGATAGAGCAGAATGCTGAGCCAAAGACCATCGGCGAGGCTCTCGAGGTTGATGGCCACTTCCTCCGGCTCGACCTCCGGATACCCCTCCGCCGCCATGTCCCGGCAGAGCCCCGTGACGATCTCCGCCCGCTCGTTGTCGAACCCAGCGATCCGCGCGCGATAGACGTCGCGATAGGGCGCCTCGCCGAAGAAGGCGAACCAGACGGCGTTGCGTGTGGGATTGCAGGCGTCGGGGTGAAAATGCGCGTCCATCACGGCGGCGAGCTTGGCAGCGGGCGCCAGTTCGCTCTCCGCCAAACTCTCCACCCAGCGCGCGCGATGCTCCTCGGCCAGATAGACGAGCGTCTCCTGGAGCAAGTTCTCCTTGCTCTGGAAATGGAAGCTGACGAGGCCCATGGAGAGCTGAGCGCGCTTCGTCACCTCCGCCATGGTCGTGCCAGAAATGCCCTTCTCGGCGATGCAGTCGATCGTCGCTTCGATCAACTGGCGTCGCCGGACTTCGCGCGAAGCGGTGCGCGGGCGTTTCTGAGCGGCTGTGCTCGCCATCATGGGTCCTCGGTGTTCGCCTAAAGCTCGCGCATCAGTCCGCGTCCAACAGGACCATCGCCTCGTCCGACCAGGTGAGCCAAACGGGCCGGCCGCGATCGCCTTCGCTCAGCCAGTTGCTGACGTAGTTCTGGGCCGAGACGGCGACGGGGCGCTCGACACCGGGCAGGCGCACGAAGAAATGGCTGCGCTCGCCAAGATAGGCGATGTTGTCGAGCGTGCCTTCCACATGATGCGCACCCTGCTGCGGCGCTTCGGAGGAGAGCATCAGCTTCTCCGGCCGAATGGCGACGCAGACGCGTCCCCCTGGCGAAAGGTCCGGGCGCGTGACGGGCACGGATAGATCACCCAGACCATCCAGCGCCAGATCCGCGCGGCCGTTCACCCGCGGGCCCACGCGGCCCTCGAAGAAGTTCATCGTCCCAATGAAGGAGGCAACCTCGCGGGTGGTTGGCCGCTCATAGAGCCCGGTCGGCGTATCGATCTGCAGCGTCTTGCCGCCCGACATCACGGCGATCCGGTCCGAAAGCGTCAGCGCCTCCTCCTGGTCATGGGTGACGAAGACGAAGGTGATCCCGACGGTGCGCTGCAGCGCGCGCAGCTCAAGCTGCATCTGCTCGCGCAGCTGTTTGTCGAGCGCGCCCAGGGGCTCGTCCAGCAGCAGAACTTTCGGCCGCAGGATCAGCGCGCGGGCCAGCGCCACGCGCTGACGCTGCCCCCCCGAGAGCTGGTTGGCGCGGCGATTGCCATAGCCCGGCAGCTTGATGAGCTCGAGCATCTCATCGACCATCCGGTCGCGCTCGGGCCTGGGCAGATTTCGCTTGCGCAGCCCATAGGCGATGTTCTCGCGCACGGAGAGGTGGGGAAAGATCGCGTAGCTCTGAAACACCATGTTCACGGGGCGATGATTGGGCGGGACCGCCGACATCGCCTGGCCGTCGATGTAGATCTCGCCCTCGGTCGGCGTTTCGAAACCTGCCAGCATGCGCAACAGCGTGGTCTTCCCGCAGCCCGAGGCCCCGAGCAGCGAGAAGAACTCGCCATGGCCGATATCGATGTTGACGCCATTGACAGCGCTCACGCTGCCGAAACGCTTCGAGACGTTCTGGATCGAGATGCAGGGGTCGGTCGTCGCAGCACTCATGCCTGATCCTCCCGGGCGGGGCCCATCCCGGCGCGCGTGAGCCAGAGGCTCGCGAAGACCAGCACGAAGGAGATGGCGATGATGATGGTGGAGAGCGCCAGCACGCCCGGCAGACGCTCGGGAAAGCGAAGCTGGTTCCAGATGAAGATCGGCAGGGTCTGCTCGGTCCCAGCCAGGAAGAAGGCCATGATGAACTCATCGAAGGAGATCGTGAAGGTGAGCATCAAACTGGCCACAATCCCGGGGAACACCATCGGGAAGGTGACCCGCCAGAAGGTCCACCAGGCGTTCTCGCCAAGGTCGGCCGAAGCCTCCTCGATCGAGGCGTCAAACCCCTCGAAACGCGGGATCAGCGTGGCAATCGCGAAGGGAGTGCAGACAAGGATATGGCCGAGCCCGATCGTGAAGAGCGAGAGCGGGACCCCGAGGCGGTTGAGCAGGATCAGGAGCGCGACGCCGAACACGATCCCCGGCACCACCAGCGGCAGCATCATAAAGCCAAAGATTGGCCCGCGCCCCGGCATGCGGTACCGCGTCAGCGCCTTGGCCGCGAAAACCCCCAGGGTCGTGGAGATCACGGCAACACAGGCGCCGAGCCAGACACTGTTGGCGAGCGACGTCCACATTGGGCCCGCATCCCAGAGCTGGGCATACCACTCTGTCGTGAAGCCCTCGATCGGGAAGGCGATATAGGTCGACTGATTGAACGAGAAGAGCGGCAGCAGCAGGATGGGCGCATAGAGGATGACGACGAAGGCCCAGGCGTAGATCTTGAGCGACCGGCTCGGCCGCTCGATGGCAGCAACAGCGCTCATGACGTCGTCCTTCCGGTCCGACCGGCGACAAAACCGTCAAGCAGCTTCACGCAGATGAAGATCGCAGCAACGGTCGCCATCATCACGATCGCCAGTGCCGAGCCCATGGGCCAGTTGTTGGCCGCGCCGAACTGAAGCTGGATCAGATTGCCGATCATCATCCCATCCGGCCCGCCAAGGAGCGCCGGCGTGACATAGTCGCCGACGGTCGGAATGAAGATGAGCAGCATCGCCGCGATCACGCCGGGCATGGAGAGCGGCAGGGTGATCCGGAAAAACCGCGTCCAGGGCCCGTCGCCAAGGTCGGTCGCCGCCTCCAGGAGCGAGCGGTCGATCTTCTCGAGGCTCACATAGATCGGCAGGATCGCGAAGGCCGCCCAGGCATGGGTCAGCGTGATCACTACGGCCGTGGGGCTGTAGAGCAAGAATTCGAGCGGCTGATCGATGATGCCGATGCCCGTGAGGCTCGCGTTGATCATGCCGTTGAAGCCTAGGACGATCTTCCAGGCGAAGACGCGCAGCAGATAGCTCGTCCAAAACGGCAGCGTCATCAGGATGAGCCAGAGCGTCTTGTGACGCTTCACATGGAAGGCGACGT
>JBCCLX010000258.1:0-6725 GCA_039026635.1 Pseudomonadota bacterium | reverse complement strand
CTATCGGCAAAATGCGTTGAGGAGGGAACGGAGATGACCGACAAGATCACCACGCCGCCGGCTCGTCAGGCCATCGTCTATGTGCGAGAGGCTCAGACGGAGGCATTGCCGGACGAACTGAAGACCGCTCCTGGCCCGTTCTTCTCGGTCCATGATGAGGCTGGGCGTGTTCTGGCGTTGGCGCCGAACCGGTCGGTGGCGTTCGCTCTGGCGCGCCGCAACGATCTCAATCCGCTCAGCGTGCACTGATCGGCCCGGGTGCGCGGCCATCGGCCCGGCACCCAAACCGGCCTTCAACGGCCCCTACGCCGCGCGGGATGATGAGACGTCGGTGAGCAGCGCGTGTAGCGCATTTGCCGTCGTCGTCTGACGCAGCTTCACGCGAAATGCCTCCTCGCGCAGGAGGCGGGAAACTTTGGCCAGCGCCCGCAGGTGATCGGCGCCCGCATCGTCGGGCGCCAACAGGACCATCAAGAGATCGACGCCTTTGCCATCGGCCGCATCAAGTTCGATCGGGGTTTCGAGGCGCGCAAAGAGCCCCGCAATCCGATCCAGCCCCTCGATGCGGGCATGGGGGATGGCAACGCCATAGCCCATCGCGGTCGAGCCGAGCCGCTCACGCGCGTTCAGCCCTTCGAAGATGCGCCGCGACGGCAGATCATAGATCTCGCCCATGCGGGTCGCGATCTCCTGAAAAACGTGCTTCTTACTCGTCGAACGCACCGTCGGCATCACAGCGCCGGGGGCGAGAATGTCGCTCAGGTCCATGGTCCGTTTCCAACCCACATAGTTCTTGGTTTTTTAGGCCGTCAGTCTTGGTTCAGGTCCGGGTCGATCCAGCCAACGTTTCCATCGTCGCGCTGATACACGACATTGAGTCGCCCGTTCGCCCGGTTGCGAAACACCATGAAGGGCGAGTGCGCAAGCTCCATTCTCATAACGGCATCGCCCACGCTCAGGGTATTCAGCTGCATCTGTGTCTCAGCGATGATCACGGGTTGCGCGTCCCCGTTCACCGGCGCGCTATCGTCCTCCTCGTCATCAGGCGCCAGGACGTACTGCGAGGCAGCGATCAGATCAATCGGTTCCTGTGCTTTGGCGTGATGGTCCTTAAGGCGACGCTTATAACGGCGGATCTGCTTCTCGATGCGCTCGGCCGCCTGTTCGAAAGCGGCATAGACCTCCGGGTCATTTCCCTGTGCCTGAGCGTGCAGCCCGGTCGACAGATCGACGGAGGCTTCGCATTTGAAAAAGTTGTTCGGCGCGCGAGAGAGCACCACGCGGGCGCCGGTCGGGCGGTCGAAGTACTTCGTCACCGCGGCGGTGAGACGATCCTCAACATGGCTGGTGAGCGCATCGCCCACGTCCATGTGCTTGCCGGAGACTTTGATGTGCATGGCAACTCCTGCCAGTTCGTGCGCGAAGGGCCGTGAGGCGTAGTGGCGGCCCGCTCGCCGGAGCCCTCGTAGCGACTCCGCAGCGCGAAGCTCGCGTCCGAAAGCGACTCATTTTTGGTCGTCCAGACTAGCGCAGCTAGAAGGCTCTGTAGACAGGGCAGGAGTATGGCAATCAGGCAAAGGCCTTGCGGCGACGTCGATCAATTGAGCTCGGAATTTTCAGAACTTTTCGATATTTCGCCACGGTGCGGCGGGCGATTTCGATCCCCTCTGCGCGCAGCAGTCGCACCAATTCGTCATCTGACAGCACGGCATCCGCGGGCTCTGTGGCGACCAGCGCTTTCAGCCGCTGACGAACGGTCTCGGCGGCCATGTCGTCTTCGCCGACCGCGTTGGTGAAGAAGAATTTCAGCTCGAAGACGCCGCGGGGCGTGGCCACCAGCTTGTTGGCGGCGACGCGGCTGACGGTCGATTCGTGTAGCCCCGTCTCCTCCGCCACCTTGCGCAGGGTGAGAGGGCGCAGGCCCGCGGCGCCGATCTCGAAGAACCCCTCCTGTGCGCGGACGATCTCGCGCGTCACGTTGAGGATCGTCTCGGCGCGTTTGGCCATGGAGCGGACGAGCCACTGGGCCTCGGAGCGGCGCTCTGCGATCCAGCGGTCGCACTCCTGGCCACGGGCATCGAGGCGAAGAAGGAAGGTCTCGTCCATATGGACGCGGGGCATCGTCTCCGGATTGAGCGCAATATCCCAGCCGCCGCTGCGCCCTTTGGTTAGCAGCACATCGGGGACCCGCGGCTGCGCGATCTCACCGCCAAAGCGGGCGCCAGGGCGGGGGTCGAGGCGGCGGAGATCGGCGAGCATATCCGCGATGTCATCCGGCTCGGCGCCCGTGACTGCGGCAAGCCGCCGGGCATCGCCACGGGCGAGCAGCGCCAGATTGTCGATCAGGATGCGCATCATGGGATCGAGCCGATTCCGTTCGGCAAGCTGCAGCGCCAGGCATTCGGCGAGATCCCGGGCACCAACGCCCGTAGGATCGCAGGCCTGTACTGCCGCCAGCCCGGTCGTCGCGGCGTCTGCGGTGAGCCCGAGCCTTTCGCCAAGTGCTGAAAGCGGTTCGCGAAGATAGCCGTCATCCTCTAGCGCCTCGATGATCAGAAGCGCGGCGGCGCGAACCTCTGGGGCGAGGCGGCATTGGCAAATCTGTTCGGAGAGATGGGCGCGAAGGCTCGTGGCTTCGGCCGGCCAGTCCTGTCGCTCAAGCGGCTCAGGTGCGCCAATCCCGGTGCCGGCAGCTGCCATCGGGCGCTCGGCAGAGGGATCGCGCGGCGCGGGCGCATCGGTGAGGTTCTCCGTGGCGAGCCCGGTGTCGAAGGGATCGAGGCTCGCCCCTGGGTCCTCGCCCGGCGCCTTGTCGCGATTAGCGGCCTCTCCCTCACTCGGTGCCTCACCCATGCCGTCTTCGAGCGCGAGCAGCGGGTTGCTCTCCACCGTCTCCAGGACATGGGCTTCCAGCTCGAGGTTCGACATCTGCAGCAGCCGGATCGCCTGCTGCAGCTGCGGCGTCATCACCAGCGATTGCGTCTGTCGAAGCTCGAGGCGCAGGCCCTGCATACGGGTCTCCGGGCTGGATCCAGCCCGGGGTTCCCGGGCGTCAGATGCGGAAGCCCTCGCCGAGGTAGACGCGCCTTACGGCGTCGTCGCTCACTACCTCACGAGGCGTGCCGCTCATGAGGACGTGACCATCATGCAAGATGTATGCCCGGTCAATGATCTCGAGCGTCTCTCGCACATTATGGTCCGTGATTAAAACCCCGATACCCCGGTCCTTGAGATGGCCTACCAGATCGCGGATGTCGCCGACGGCAATGGGGTCGATCCCGGCGAAGGGCTCGTCGAGGAGGACATAGCGCGGGTTCGACGCGAGACATCGGGCAATCTCAACACGCCGCCGCTCACCCCCGGACAGTGCCGAGGCAGGGGCGCGGCGGAGATGGGTGATGGAGAACTCCGCCAGCAGGGCATCGAGCGAGCGGCGCCGCATCTCACGGTCCCTCAGCGTCAGCTCGAGGATCGCGAGGATGTTCTCTTCGACCGTGAGACCACGAAAGATGCTCGCTTCCTGGGGTAGATACCCGAGGCCGAGCCGCGCACGACGATACATCGGCAGCTCAGAGACATCCGTGCCATCGACGGTGATCTGCCCCGTGTCGGCCGGCACGAGGCCGATCACCATGTAAAAGCAGGTCGTCTTGCCCGCGCCATTGGGCCCCAGCAGGCCGACGACCTCGCCCCGGTCAAGCTCGAAGGAGACGTCGCGCACGACGGGGCGGCGGCGATAGGCCTTGCCGAGGCCACGGATGATCAGCCCGCCCGGCGTGCGGCCCGGACTTTGCCCGCCGTCGACGACGCGGATCGGGCCGGCGTCCATCTCAGTTCTGTGCGCTGGCGGAGGGGTTAAAGACGCTCTTGACCCGACCGCCCTCGACACGCCCGGTGCCGGCCGTCAGATCGATGAGGAGGCTCTCGCCTTTGATCGCATTCTCACCCTGGGTCAGCACGACGCTGCCGCCCATGCGCATCTCACCGGCGATCACGTCATACTCGCCCCAGGCCCCGCGGGCTGTCTCGCTGCCATTGGAGAGCAGAACGTTGCCCTCGGCGCGCAGCCGCTCGATCGCGCCGGTCTCGCTGTCCGAGTTCTCCTGATTGTAGAACACCTCAACCCGATCCGCCGTCAGCCGGAGCGTCCCCTGGCCCGCAATCACTTCGCCTGTGAAGATCGCGAGGTTCTGTGCCTGGCGCACTTCGAGCGCATCGGAGGTGATCTCAATGGGCTGAGAATTGTCGTGCTTAAAGCCGCCGAAGGGACCTTGGTCCTGTGCGATCACGGACGTAGAGAGGCTGCCGATCAGCAAACCGCAGGTAAGAAGCGTGGTGGCCGGGGCCCGGAAAAGCTGCACGATCGATCTCCCTTTACGGCACGGCACACGGATCAGCGGGCGGAGTATAAGTGGATACCTGCGCGCTACCTAGTCCTTCACCTCCGGCGTGAACAGGACCCTGACGCTACCTTCGAAGCGGAAGCGTGCCCCGGAGAGGCCCTGGCGGCGGAATTCGGTCTCCTCGCCGCCCTCGGGCACCGTCTCGATCGTCATGCGATCCGCAACGATCGAGCCCTGCGGGCCCGTGCCTTCGATCGCGCTGGGGGCCGTGGCGCCCCCGTCCGCGATATCGAGGGTCAGCGTCTGGGTCTCGAAGCGGTAGCCGTCTGAGGTTGTGATCGTGACCGCCCCCGTCAGGGTGAGTTCATTCTCATCGCGCAGCATCATCCCCTCATCGGCACGCCCCTCCACCAGACGGCCATCGCCCATCGTGAGCGTGCCCTCAGGCGCATCGAGCGCGATCTCGGCGGCCAGCGGGCCGTCCGGTGTGGCGGTGATGGCGGAGAGGGTGAAGGGTTCGCCCCCGTCGGTTGCGCCCTGAAAGCGCGGATTGTCGAGCCGAAGCCCAGCGCCCAGGCGGGCGATCTCTTCGGCCGAGAGCAGATCCTCGATCCCCCCGCGCTCACGACCTGTGAAGAACACGAGCGCGATGGCGGCCATGGCACAGACGGGTAGGACGATCCGAGCGACGCGCACGAAGGAGGAGTAGCGCTTGATCCGGGCCGCGCGCGCTTCGGCCGCGCGGCCAACACGGTCCGCCCGGTACTCCCCTTGCAGTCTCTGCGCCATCACGTGCCCTCCACACCGGCGCGCAGACAGTCGTGCAGGTGGAGGATGCCAATGGGCTGGCGCGGCGCGCTGGCGTCCGTGACGAAGAGGAAGGTGACTTTGCGCCGCTCACCCCGGCCGTTCATCTCGGCGACAGCCTCCTGCGCCAAACGGTCGGGCGCGATGGTGCGGGGGCTTGGCGTGGCGATCTCGCCCGCGCGCCGGTTCATCAGTCCGTCGAGATGTCGGCGAAGATCGCCGTCCGTGATCACACCGACCAAGTCGCCGGCTTCATCGATCACGCCCGCACCGCCATAGCCCTTCTCCGACATGACGAGCAGGGTTTCGGCCATCGGCGTCTCGGGGTGGACGAGCGGGAGACGATCCCCCCGCCCCATGATCTCGGCAACGCTGACGAGCTGCGCGCCGAGAGAGCCGCCCGGATGAAAGTCGCGATAGCGCTCAAGCGTGAAGCCGCGCCGCTCCATGAGGGCCATGGCGAGGGCATCGCCGAGCGCGATCGTGAGCGTCGTCGAGGTGGTGGGGGCGACGGACTGCATCCCCTCCGGCGCGGCCTCGGCCGCTTGCGCCAGCACAAGGGCGATATCGGCCTGGCGCAAGAGCGTGGAGCCCGGGCGCGACGCAACCCCAATCAGTGGGATCGAGAACCGCCGGGTATGGGCGACGATATCGGCAAGCTCTTTGGTCTCACCCGAGTTCGAGAGGACGAGCGCGACATCCGCGGGCGTGACCATGCCGAGATCACCGTGGCTGGCCTCTGCCGGGTGGACGAATTGTGCCGGTGTGCCCGTGGATGCGAGCGTCGCCGCGATCTTGCGGCCCACATGGCCCGATTTGCCCATGCCCGAGACGACGACCCGTCCCGAGACGCCCATGATCACATCCACCGCATCGGCAAAGGCACTGTCCAGCGTCTCAGCAAAGCGGCTCAGCGCCATGCCTTCGAGGGCGAGAACGCGGCGACCCGCTGCGATGGTCTTGGCGCGCGCACCACCGTCCGCCGCACTCTGTGGCAGCGGATCGATCATCCTCGGCTTCTGCCAGGCGTTCTGGTCCATGACGTCTCCGAGAGCCTGTTGGCCCCGTCGCGCGGTCGATCAGCTGGCATGGGAAGGGCAATCCACCGCGCGTCGATGATTGCCCGTTCTTCCTTGGTTATATCGCACTGGCGCCGTCTTCCGTCACGCGCCTTGCGCAGGGTGCGTTTCGGTTGTTCGGTCAGTGGGAGAAGATGTCCTCATCAGGCCATCCCGCCAGATCCAACATCGCGCGCTCGGGCAGAAAGCGGAATGCGGCCTCGGCGAAACCGGTGCGTTCCTCCCGCGCCAACCGTTCGTCGAGTACGGCGCGCAGGCGATGGAGATAGAGGACGTCGGAAGCAGCGTAATCGAGCTGCGCCTCGACAAGGGTATCTGCCCCCCAGTCGCTCGACTGCTGCTGCTTCGAGATGTCGACCCCGATCAGCTCCTGACAGAGGTTCTTCAGCCCATGACGATCCGTGTAGGTCCGCACCAGCTTGGAGGCGATCTTGGTGCAATAGACCGGCCGGGCGACCGCACCATAGGCATGCGCCAGAACGGCGATATCGAAGCG
>JBCCLX010000257.1:0-6736 GCA_039026635.1 Pseudomonadota bacterium | reverse complement strand
GGACCCGGGGTTGAGGGTCGCATTCTCGCCGAGCAGATCATGCGCATCGCGAAAACCCCAACGCGACCAGGCATCACCGTCACGATGTGCCGGCCCGCCGGGCTGGCCGGGGCGGCGCTCGCCAAAGCCCCAGGTCGGCTTGTCCCAAACGCGGTCGGCCTCGATCTGCCGGTCGAGATCCGATTGCGACCAGCCGTCGAAGTAGTTCCAGGACGCGTTGTACTCGCGCACATGCTCGAGGCAGAACCAGCGGAACTGATCGAGATTGTCGGGATCGCGCGGCGCACGATAGACGCCCGGCTGCGTGCAGCCTGGCCATTCGCAGCAGCCGTCCGCCGTCTCAACCTTGCCCGTCATGCCACGCGGCTTGCCCCGCGCACGCGCGCGCCGCGCCTTGTCGGCGCTGACCGAGATGTCGAACTCGAGTGGCGAACGTCGTGCCATTAGAGCCCTGCCTGCTCCGATCCGCTTGCAGCCCAACCGCGTTCCACGCCACCCGCCGCAACGGTCCAGGCGCTTGCCGGGAGGCGAAGTTCGATTGTAGCTGATGACAATGAAAGACCAACTCTTGACACGAAGGATACGGCGATGAGCACGACCGCAAAGATGGAAGAAAAGCTACGCGCCGCCTTCACCCCCGAGGCGATGACGCTGATCGATGAGAGCGAGAAGCATCGCGGCCATGGGGGCTGGCGCGAGGGGGGAGAGACGCATTTCCACCTGCTGATGACGTCCGCTGCCTTCGAGGGCCAGAACCGCGTTGCCCGACAGCGCGCCGTCAACCGCGTCCTCGCCGAGGAGCTGGTCGAGCAGGTACATGCTCTCTCGATGGAGTTGCGCGCCCCCGGAGAGTGACGCGCGCGACTCAGCGGTCGAGCTTGCGCAGCGCCTCGCGGATATCGCTTAGATCGCGGGGGTTGGCGCGGCGCATCCGCTCGGCGTCTTCCGTCTCCGCATGATCGTCGGGCTCATGGGGGGCTGGCTCCCGCGCTGGCGCCCGCATCGCGGCGCCCATGCGCGGCTCGGCCCGAAGCTCCGCTGGACGAGGAGGCAGGCGACGCGCCTCGCCCCGCTCCACACCGACCTCGCCCACCGGGGCCGGGCGTGCCTCGCCCGTCTCGGGCAGGGGAGCGCGGGGGGCGGGGGCATGCAGTGCCGGCTCGCGCGCAGTTTCCGGCAGCGCTCGCCGGGGGCGCACCTCGTCGATCTCATCCAAGAGTGCTAATTCGTCGAGCGATCCTTGGCGCTCCGCCCCGGCCTGTCGCAGGGCCCGACGAAACACCATCACGGCCCGCAGCCGCTCGCGTCTGGCGCCCAACAGGCCGACGCGCTCGACGACGGGGATGGTATCGGTGCGCAGATACTCCCAGCCTTCCTGGGCGTGCTGGGCCACGAGGTCCTGCATGGCTGCGGCGATGCGCTCCGAGCCGCTGCGGGCACCGCGCCGTCGCTGTCCGCGCTCGGGCGCGCCCACGAGCTTGTACTGGTACCCCATCGCTGCTGCCTCGTCTGTTGTCGTTCCGTGATAGGTGGCGCTCTCAAGGGCGGCCGGCAAGCCCTTAGGGCAAGCCGGCTCCCGCAGCGCCAGCATCCAACTCGATTGCACGCAGTACATCCTCACGCGACCAGCCCTCGGCACGCAGCGTCGCCAAGGCGCGCGCATCGTCGCGCTTGGCCAGCCGCCGCCCCTCGGCATCGCGGATCAGGCGGTGATGGTGCCAGACAGGCACGGGGAGCGCCAGCAGCGCCTGCAGGAGCCGGTGAAGCGCAGTTGCGGCAAAGAGATCAGTCCCGCGCGTCACATGCGTGACCCCCTGGGCGGCATCATCGACGACCACGGCCAAGTGATAGGCCGCCGCCCCATCGCGACGGGCGAGCACGACATCGCCGATCTCGGCGATCATGCGCTGCGGATCGACGGCATGGATCCCGGCATGCAGGGGGCCTGTTTCCTCATAGGTCAGCGTGCCGGACACGCTGGCCAGGGCCCGGGCGAGATCGAGGCGGAGGGCCGCGCCGGTGGGTGGCGGGACGGGGCAGGGCGGCATGGGGGCGTCTGCAGGGGGCCGGCAGGTCCCCGGATAGATGGGGCCGTCAAGCCCTTGCTGCTCTCCTGCCTGGGCCTCTCCCAGCGCTCCGGGGCTTGTACGCTCTTGGGGTGCTGAGGCGGCCTCGCGGATGTCCCGACGGGTACAACGGCAAAGGTAGAGGAGCCCGCCCTCTGCCAGCTGGCGCAGCGCAGCGTCATAGGCCGTCCGCCGTGTTGACTGGCGCAGCACAGCGCCGTCAGGGGAGATCCCGAGCCAGTCGAGGTCCTCCAGAATTGCGTTGACAAAGCCCGGGCGCACCCGGCTTTCGTCGAGATCTTCGAGACGCAGAAGGAATTTACCGCCGTGCGCCCGCGCTGCCCGCGCCGCTGTGATCGCGGAGAAGGCATGGCCAAGATGCAGGAGCCCCGTGGGGCTTGGCGCAAAGCGCTCCACAGGGCCTTGCGGGGCATCACTCGGGCTCATGGGCGCTTCATGTTGCATCGCACAAAAAATGGGCCTATGTACGTAGGCAATAGAGGGCAGGAAACCGCGCGTCGAGAGGAGGCGTCATGTTCGCAGATCAGATGACCAAGACCACCGAGGCCTTCCAAGTTTGGCAGAAGCCAGCGCAGGAAGCCTTCGAGCTCTGGGTGAGTTTCTTTCCGGTGGCGCCGCTGTTTGGCGTCGAGTGGCGTTTCTCGGGCATGACGGGCATGCCGGGTATGCCCCTTGGCGAGATGTCGACGCCCGTCGCCCCGACAACCGTGAAGGCACCGGCCAAAGCGGCCCCAAAACCGAAGGCCGCTCCGAAGCCGGCCGCCAAGAAGGCAGCTGCGGCCCCCAAGCCGGACCCTAAGCCAGCCTCCAAGTCCGTTGCTGAAGCAGCACCCAAACCAGCCGCCAAGACAGCCCCTAAGCCGGCTCCGAAACCGGTGGCTGAGGCGGCAACGAAGCCAGCGGCTAAGCCTGCGCCTAAGCCCGAGCCCGTTGCAGCGGCGGCCGAGCCGGCCCCTGCGCCGAAGCCGATCAAGGTGGTTGCAGCCGCGCCCAAGGACGGGAAGCCCGCCGGCCTCTTGGCGGCGGCGCCGGCGAGGAGCGACGACCTCAAACTGATCAAGGGCATCGGCCCGGCACTTGAGAAGCAGCTGAACGGCCTCGGCATTTACCAGTTCACTCAGATCGCCGATTTCAGCGAGGCCGACCTCAACTGGGTCGACGATAACCTGACCGCCTTCAAAGGCCGCTGCTTCCGGGACGACTGGATCGGGCAGGCGAAAGCGCATCTCGGCTAGGGCGCTTGGGGCCGTCGGCCTGTTAGGGCGCGGCGGCCTCGACGATGCGGAGAAGATCCTCTGCCTTGAGGCTGGCCCCGCCGACCAGCCCCCCATCCACGTTCTCGAGCGCGAAGATCTCAGCGGCATTTCCGGGTTTGACCGACCCGCCATAGAGGATCCGCGTCTCACCCGCAGCAGCGCCGAGCGGGCCGCCCAGCGCCTCTCGCAAGCGGTCATGCACCTCAGCGATCTCTGCAAGTGTCGGCGTGCGCCCGGTGCCGATGGCCCAGACGGGCTCATAGGCGATCACCAGGCGTTCCGACGTTGCGCCCTCGGGCAGGCTGGCGGAGAGCTGCCCAGTGACGACGTCCAACGTGCGCCCCCCATCGCGCTCGGCCTCCGTCTCGCCGATGCAGAGGATTGCCGTCAGCCCCGCGCGCCAGGCCGCCTCGATCTTGGCGCGGACAACGGCCTCCCCCTCCCCATGGTCGGCCCGCCGCTCCGAATGGCCCAGGATCACGGCGACGGCCCCTGCATCGGCCAGCATCTCGGCCGAGAGATCACCCGTATGCGCGCCACTCGCCGCCGCATGGCAATCCTGTCCGCCGATCTGCACCGCACTGCCCGCAGCCTCCGCGGCGAAACCTGCGATGAGCGTCGCCGGAGGGCAGAGCAGAACCTCGACCCCGTTGCGGGGCGCGCGATCCTTCAGCATCTCGAGCTCGGCTCGGGAGGCGGCCAGCCCGTTCATCTTCCAATTGCCGGCGACAAGCGGTCTGCGGGTCATAGGGGTCTCCTGCTCACTCCAGCGGCAGCCTAGCGCCGCCGTGAGAGCGTGCAACGGGCAGGGCCGGGTCAGCCGGTGAAGAGAGGGATGACTGTGGCGAGCGTGGCGCCCAGGATGATGAGGGCGCCGAGCACCGTGAAGATCGCCTCGACCGTGGGGTAGCGGCCCTCGAGCGTCACCTCGCAGTCCCGGTCCGGGCGCAAGTAAATGGAGAAGTCGCTCTCGCGGGCGCCCTTCTCGACCGTGTTGACCGCCTCGAGCCGCAGGTGGCGCTCTTTCCCGGTGAGCAAACGACCACTGCGCACGATCACATCACCGCCCACCGGGCCACCGCCCACGGCCTCCGCGCGAAACCGCACGGTCGCCGATGTGGGGATCGAGAGGAGCCAGAGGATCCGGGTAACCCGCCCGCCGGGGACGCGCATTACTGCTCGGCGAACTTGATCGACTCGCCGCAGCCGCAGCTCTCGACAACGTTCGGGTTGTTGAACACGAAACCGCTCTCGAGCAGCGAGGTCTTGTAATCGACCTCCGTGCCGAACAGGAACATCTGCGCCATGGGCGCGATCAGGAGCCGCGCGCCGTCCTTCTCGACGATCACGTCATGATCGCCGATCTCTGTGGCGTGCTCCATGGTGTACTCCATGCCCGCACAGCCACCCTTCTTGACGCCAATGCGCAGGCCCTTGACCTCACCGCCATGCATAAGCTTGGCGATCCGGCGCGCGGCAGCGTCGGTCAGCTTGACGGGGTTCTCACCTGGAATGCCGAACATCGGTTCTCTCCGCGCTTACATCAGGCCCAGCTCGAGGCGGGCTTCGTCGCTCAGCTTATCCATACCCCAGGGCGGTTCCCAAACCAGCTGAACATCGACGGTCTTCACGCCTGGCAGCGGCTCGATGGCATCCGCGACCCATCCCGGCATCTCACCGGCGACCGGGCAGCCCGGGGCAGTCAGCGTCATATCCACGGCGACGTTGCTCTCCTCATCGATCCTGATCGAATAGATTAGGCCGAGGTCGTAGATATTCACAGGGATCTCCGGGTCGAAGACCGACCGGCACGCCTCGACGATCCCGTCGAACAGAGGATGCTCGATGCTCGACGCTGGGACCAGAGGCTGACCCTCGCTGCTGCCGTCCATGACTTGCCTCCAAGAGCGTTTTCGACCGCCACTTAGGGATATAGGGGCGGAAGACGGGTCGGTGCAACGGGCGCGGGGATCAGGGCTGCGCATTTGCCAGCAACCGGTCGGGACGGTATGGCCCGCGCCACAGCAACAGCCGAGAGCCTTGGCGGGAGCGCGATGCCCGAACCCTTTACTTTCGAGATCGATGCGCGGAGCGGCAAGGCGCGCACCGGACGGCTGCATACCGCGCGCGGCGCGATCCGCACGCCCGCCTTCATGCCCGTGGGCACGGCCGCAACCGTGAAGGCGATGCTGCCGGAGAGCGTGGCCGCCACAGGCGCGGATGTGCTGCTCGGCAATACCTATCACCTGATGCTGCGGCCGGGCGCAGAGCGGATCGCCGCACTTGGGGGCCTGCACAAATTCATGAACTGGGGCGGGCCGATCCTGACTGATTCAGGCGGCTTTCAGGTCATGTCGCTCGCCGATCTGAGAAAGCTGACGGAGGAGGGTGTCCGCTTCGCCAGCCATATCGACGGCTCGCGACACATGTTGAGCCCGGAGAGCTCCATGGAAATCCAGCGCCTCTTGGGCTCGGACATCGTGATGGCGTTCGATGAGTGCACCCCCTGGCCTGCCGATGAGGCGACGGCGCGGCGCTCGATGGAGCTTTCCATGCGCTGGGCCGAGCGCTCGCGCTCCGCCTTCGGCAACCGACCTGGCCATGCGCTCTTCGGCATCCAACAGGGGTCAGTCTATCCCGCGCGTCGCGAGCAGTCTGCCCGTGCGCTCACAGAGATCGGCTTCGAGGGCTATGCCGTCGGCGGGCTTGCCGTGGGCGAGGGGCAGGAGCTGATGTTCCGAGTCCTCGACTACGCGCCCGATATGTTGCCCGAGGATCGCCCGCGCTACCTCATGGGCGTCGGCAAGCCCGAGGACATCCTCGGCGCTGTCGAGCGCGGGATCGACATGTTCGACTGTGTGCTGCCCACACGCTCGGGCCGCACGGGCCAAGCCTTCACGCGCCGGGGCGATCTCAACCTCAAGAACGCGCGCCATCGCGACGATCCGCGCCCCCTCGATCCCGACTGCAGCTGCCCCTGCTGCACCTCCTACAGCCGCGCCTATCTGCATCATGTGATCAAAGCGAATGAGATCATCGGGATGATGCTCCTGACCTGGCATAATCTTCACTTCTATCAGGAGATGATGGCGGGGCTGCGCCGGGCGATCGCCAGCGGGACCCTGGCCGACTTTACGGAGGCCTTTCGCGAGCAGCGCCGGGCGGGGGATCTGCCCCCACTTTGAGAGGTATAGGCTGGATGAGCGGGCGGTGGCCGGGCTTACGGCACGATCCTCAAGGCGGATCTGCTGGACGGTGGCGGGGCGCTCGGCCATAGTGCCGCGCGATCACCGGGGTTCAAGGCGCACCGCGCGGCGGCTTGGATCGGCGGGCATGGGCACGGACGGAGCGAGGCGGATGACGCTGTACGAACGGCTACGCGAGCTGGTGACT
>JBCCLX010000256.1:0-6737 GCA_039026635.1 Pseudomonadota bacterium | reverse complement strand
GCGAGCGTGGCGATCGTGCCGAGCAGCACCAGGCTCGAGGGCAGGAGCGCGAGCATCAGCACATCCGCCATATCGTCGAGCGCCCAGGCCCCGCGCGTGATCTGGCGCACGGTGGAGCCGGCGAAGGCGTTGGCATGCCAGTCAGCGGGCAGCCGCTGGACCCAGGCGAAAGCCTCGGCCTCGGCCGCCCGCATGGTCGGCAGCGTCAGCTCGATGACGGCGAAATAGCTGAGCACCTTTGCGCCCACGGAGACCGCGCCGAGCGCCAGGAGCCAGGCAAAGGCGCTCCAGGGCGGCGCACCCTCCGAGACGGCGGCGACGAGGCGCCCCGTGACGACAGGGATCGCCACATCGGCCGCCGTCGCCGTGAGGACGAGGGCAATCAGGGCCACCAGAAGCCGACGACGGCGCAGCCAGAGGCCAACGGCGAAGGAGAGAACGCGGGCAAAGGCGCCGCGGTTAGAAGAATGAGGCATGAGACACGCACGGACCGCATGTCCGCGCCTTTCTATTCAGGAGATGCAGTCGGAAGATCGGTGGCTCGGCTGATCGGAAAGGCGCGTAGCGCCATGCCCGTCAGCTATGGGCGATCCCTGAGCGGAACCGGCCGAGAGCGAAAAGATAACCGATTTGCATCGTCGCCCTCCCTGAGCTGCGTGTCTGAGTGTGTTATTCACTGGACCCATGCTGGAGTCAACCCGCAATCCGATGGCGACCAGACGGCAGAGCCTGCGACGCCGATGAGAACCGCCCTGACGGCGCGCCGAAGCGTCCCCGGCATCACCCCGCTTCAACAAGAGATGATGGGATCGTGATGGGCTAAGGCTGCAGCCAGGGCCGCTCCCGCCCTATGCTCTCCCGCGTGCGTCACCGGACGGCCACCCTCCAGCGCCCCAGCGCCCGATGGGTCAGTCGTCCCGGGTGGGCAGCACTTCAGGGCGGGACACCGAGAGGAATGACGATGCGCAGAAAGACCCATCCGTTGCAGCCTGTTCTCGGCGTCGCAGCCGGGATCGCCCTCTCGATCTCTCTGGCAGCACCGGCCAGCGCTGAGCAGACGGCGGCCCTGCCCGATCACGTGATCGAAGAGTTCGGCACGCCCCCTGCGATCCCGTCCGGCCCGATCTCCGACGAACTGCATGCCGCGATCCGGACCGTCTTCATCGACAGCCTGCGCCAATCGCTCTGGGGTCAGGATCAGGTCGATGCCCTGGAGACGATCGCAGAGTCCGGCGATCCCCGCCTCGCCTGGATCATCAGCGACATGATGCGCTTCACCTGGCGCCAGAGCTTCGACGATGCGCTCGCAGAGGCGGCCTCGCGGCTGATGCGCATCGAGTTGCAGACACCGCGGCGCTGGAACGAAGTCACCAATCACCTGATCGCCTGGGACGTCCCCTCCTATCCCGGCTATCTAGAGGCCAAACGAGCCATCTTCACCAATTTCGTCCCCGGCTGGGATCGCATCTTCGTGGAGGGTGAGATCGATTGGCGGCTCGTCTCCTGGGGCGGTGTGCCCATCGACAATCGGCCCTATGACACCACCGACGACCCCTGCCAGTGCATCCCCGCCACCGACAATCCGGAGGTCAGCACCGCCGAGGAGGCCACCTGGCTCAAGGACCACGACATCGTCTTCGGGATCGGGATCAACGGCGAGTATCGGGCCTATCCCCGGCGCATCATGGAAGTGCGCGAGATGGTGAACGACACGCTGGGCGGGCGCGATCTGGGCATCCCCTATTGCACCCTCTGTGGCGCTGCGCAGGCCTATTTCACCGACGCTGTGCCCGAGGGGGTCGAGCGTCCGATCCTGCGCACCTCGGGCCTGCTGATCCGGTCCAACAAGGTGATGTACGACGTGAACACCTATTCGGTGTTCGACACCTTCCTCGGCACGGCGGTCACGGGTCCGCTGCTCGAGAAGGGCGTGCAGCTCGAGCAGGCGAGCGTGATCACCACGGATTGGGGCACCTGGAAAGCGCTGCATCCCGAGACGACGGTGCTCGTCGAGCGCCTGGCGCTGGGTCGCGACTTCGATTTTCGCAATGGGCGCGATGCCAACGGGCCGATCTTCCCGGTGGGCGACGTCGACCCGCGCCTGCCGGTGCATGAGGATGTGATCGGCGTGCTCACGGGGGCGGGCGAGCCTGTCGCCTTCCAACGCAGCACCGCTTTTGCCGCACTCAAAGACGGCGCGGAGATCGTGCATGAGGACGTGCGCCTGGAGCTTGAGGCCGGCGGGATTAAAGCCGTGGGTCTCGACGGCGCGGATCTGGGCAGCCATGAGGCTTTCTGGTTCGCTTGGTCCCAGTTCTACCCCGGCACGGCCCTGTGGACGCCGTGAGCGAGAGGCGCAAAGAGGTGCGACCCGCAGTCGCGCAGGCCGCAGCACGACGCGCGCAGAGTTCGACCAAATGAAGCGCCGGTTGCGAAGCGGGGCGGCTTGGGCCTACGGGGTCGTCGCCATGATGGCCTCCCCTCTGCCGGCCGCCGCTGATCCTCATGCGGTCTTTCACGGCAGCTGGGGCACGGAGAAACAATGCACGCGCGCTCTGATCAAACCCGGCGGGACAGTGCAGGCGGCGCCCGTAGAAATCGGCCCGGAATGGCTCAAGCAGGGCCAGGTCTGGTGTCGTCTGCGCTGGCTGCCGAGCGAGGCGCGCGGGGACGGCTACTTCACCGCCGCTCATGCCCAATGCGGCGAAGACAGCGTGCAGGACTACTACCTGCGCATGGAGCTTGCCGACGCCGCTCTTACCCTGCGCTGGGACGTGCTGCTCGCGGTCGGTCCCCTCGAACGCTGTCCAAACTAGCCCTCAGGTCGGTCATTGCGCCTGGGCGCTAAGCGCCGCCCACGGGAGCATCGGCCGACGATCAGAAGAGGAAGCTGTCCGCCGTCAGCGCACTCGCCTCAACGTCGGCGACGAAGATCTCACCACCGCCGAGGAAAAGCGTCGTCCCATCGCTTTCGTCGAGGATCTCGAGATCGCCGAAGGTCCCTAGGCCCGAAATGTCGATCCGATCCATCGACGGATCGAAACCGGTGATGACGACGTATCCCGTGGTCGGGAAAAGGAACTGATCGGCCGCTGGCGTGGCATCGAGAAATTGGTTCTCGCTGTCATCGCCATCCTCGTCTCCCCTGTCGTCGCCACTGTCATCGCCGGCACCCTCCCCGGCCTCGTCGCCCCTCTCGGGGTTCTCAGGACCCGCATCGTCAGGGTCGAAGCCCGGCATGTCGTCATCGCCATTGTCCGGATCCGGCATCGCGTCCTCGTCGCGCCCGCCTGTGCCGCCAAAGAAGCTGTCGAGAAACTCATCGACGGCCTCGCCATGGATCATGTCGGTCTCGCGGGCGCGCACGAAACCGAGGCCGAGTTCGACCACCCCGTTCGTCCCCGCTTCGGTGAGCACCCCTGCCCAGAAGGCCCGTCCTTCCTCATCGGCCGGCCGGTTTAGGACCTGGAGATAGATGCCATCGACCACATCGCCGGGCGTGTCGCCGTCCGTCAGGCTGACAAACTCGGGCGAGGTGGCGAAGACCGCCGCGAGATCAAGGTCGCTCAGCGCCGGGTTCGCCTCGATCACCCGCAGCCAGGACCCAAACCCGCCCTCATCCGGCAAACGGCCCAGGAAGACGATGTAGAAAAGGGCCAGCATAGAGGGCCCGATGGCGCCGGGGTCTACCGGCTCCGGCTCGTCCCTCGGATCTTCCTCGCCCGGCTCCTCACCGCGGGGCTCCTCTTCGCCGGGTTCCTCACCGCGGGGCTCCTCATCGCCGCGTTCTTCATCACCCGGCTCCTCATCGCCCGGCTCTTCCTCCTCGGCGCCTGGCCTTTCGGTCGTTGGCACCGAGGAGGGGATCGGGTTGTCGGGCGTCACCCGGTCGATCTGCAGGACGATCTGCTCTGGCTGGTCGTCATCCCGGATCACCTGCTGAAAATCGATCTGATTGCCGGAGAAGTTGCCGCCCTCAACCGTCACGCCACCGCGCGCGGTGGTCTGTAGGCCCACGCCGAAATCCTCGATGGTGGCGTTGCGCACTTCGAGGCCAATGTTGTTCTGGAAATGCCCGAGATCGACGCCGACCTGGCTTGGATCCCCGTTCCCCACGGCGCGCAGACTGTCGAAGGTGACGCGGTTGACATAGGGCGCGGCGACCGCGGTCTCTTCCACGGCCCAGATCGTCGCGTTCGAAACCGTGGAGCGCAGCTGATTGAAGTAGGCGGGCGGCGGGAAGGGCACCCCGTCCTCGCGATGGACCCCCATGCCGAAGAACTCAGTGTGCAGGTAGAAGATCTCGATGCCCTTGGTCGCGCTATAGGCCTGGTTGTTGTCGAACCGGCCCATGGGCACGTCGAAGATCTCCATGCGGGTCCCGTCCGGCCCGATCAGGTTGCCGTTCGGGACATTCGCCGTGTCGTGGAAAGCCTTCTGGGTCTGACCGTCGGCCGTGCGTTCCAACAGCCCCTCGGGCCACCAGATGTAGGCATGACCGGAGGCACCGGAGACGACGTTGCCCTCAACCCGCACATTGGGCCCGTGGAACCAGAACCCGTCGCCCTGAAAGCCAAAGTCCATCCGATCCTCGCGCAGGTCGGGGAAGAGGCTGTCGCTGCCGGGGGGCTGCTTGAGGGGCAGGCTGGGGTTCACCGTGCGCAGCGCGATGTTGTTGATGAACGAACCGATCTCATCGCCCGCCTCCGTGAAATAGGCGGTGCCGACGATGTTGTGCGTGACGTTGTTGCTGAAGTTCACATGGGAGGAGTGGTTGACGAAGCCCCAGCCGATATCGTCGGTCACGACCGCGCCGTTCACCGTCGCCGGCGCGCCATCCTTGTCGGTCCCACCTCTGTGGAAGTGAACCGAGTAGCGCCCGCGCACGTTGTCCCCTCCCAGGTCGACCGGTGGGATGAAGGGATCGAGATCGACGAACTCATGGTCGTTATAGCCGAGCGCTTTGTCCGAACGACCGAGGTCGTCGAAGGACACGAAATTCATGCTCGCATCGTTGGTGTGCATCACCATGACATGACCGCGATGGGCCGTGGCCGGGTTCTCGGAGAGGAACTCAACGTTGCGGGTCAGGTTGGCGACATGCACCTCAAGATCGGCACGCGGGGCCACGTGATCCCGCACAAGCGCCTTGTCGATTCCGATCGTCGTGCCGTCGATCGAGGTGATCGTCACCTTCTCGTCCGAGGCTGGGTCGTTGGGATCGGTACCTGCGATCACGATCTCATCGCCGACCTTCCAGCCAACCGGAGCGGTGGAGAGGCGGATCTCGGTATCCCCGGCGCGCGGAAAGGTCTCGACGGTGGTGAAGGCGGTCTTTTCCGCGCCGTTGATCGTGGTCTTGCCATGGAGCAGCGCGCCGCGGCCGATGAGGCTCGGATCCGTGCTCCGATCGATGGCGCCGTCATCGGCGAAAACGATGCGCGCCTCCACATCCGCGGCAATCGGCGCGCTGGCAGTGCCGATGACCAGATGGCCTGACATCGTCGTCACCAATGTGTCGACACGCAGCTCGGTGTTGACCGTGTTGGCAAAGCTCAGGGTGCCATCCACACGCAGCGTCTTCACAGGCGGGGAGATCATCCCGTCGACCTGCACATCGAGGCCTGCGGGCACATGGACCTTGGCCCAGGCATCGGGAACGCGCCCACCCTCCCAGGTCGTGGGATCTGACCAGGGGCCCGAGGCGACGGCGCGATGGGTGACGGCGCTGAGCGGCACCAGTTGCATCGACGGCATGTTGTCCATGTCGTGCATCGCGTGGGCGCCATGCATGCCGCTTATGTCCTGCGTGTTGTGCATGCCGCTCATCCCTGTGTTCGCCTGCATCGCCGATCCCTCCTTGCCGGGCCTCGCGCGCCCCAGGACGCGCAGGGCCCTGCCACCCTGCGGATCGCTCTTTCATCTCACGGTGAAGTTGTCAGACCGCTGTCACCGGGTGACAGCGAGATGAAAGCCAGGGAGGCGACGGCCTGCTGAGCCGAGCGCTGGGGCACTGGTGGAGAGAGGCGTGGCCAGAGAGACGGTCATCCGCTAGCCTGCCAAGGCGTAGCCAACGCCCTGGCGCCTTGCGCGCGGCGAGAGCGACCGATCCGAAAATCGAATGACGGTGACGCAGTCATGAGCGATCTGTCCGCGGACCTATCGGGCTCCTTCGCCCCGATGACGGTGGCCAACGATCTCCTCAAAGATCCGCCGGCGCTCAGACGGCAGCTGGACGAGGAGGGGTATCTGTTTTTCCGGGGCCTCTTACCCGCCGATACGATCCTGGGCCTGCGCGCAGAGATCACGGCGATCCTCGCCCGCCATGGCGCCATCCTCGGTGGCGCCTCGGAGGCAGAGGCGATCGCCAAGGCCATGCCCTTTCGCGAAGGCGAGGAGCGTTACTTCGCGGTCTATGACGAGATCATCCGGCTCGAGCGGCTCTATGCGCTCTCCCACCACCCGGCGCTGACGCGCATGATGGAGAGCGCACTTGGCGGGTCGGCTTTCCCGCATCCGCTCAGCATCGTCCGGCTGATCTTCCCGGACAACGCCGAGGTCACCACGCCACCGCATCAGGACTATCCCAACAATCAGGGCTCTGAGCGTCTGACGGCGACCTGGATCCCGCTCGGGGATTGCCCTAGCAAAATGGGGGGGCTCGCCGTGCTCAGGGGCTCGCATAAGTTCGGGGTCATGCCCGTGTCAGCCCATCTTGGTGCCGGCAATCGACAGGC
>JBCCLX010000255.1:0-6748 GCA_039026635.1 Pseudomonadota bacterium | reverse complement strand
GCGCGCCCGCAGCGCGGGGACGTCGAGCAGTGTGAGCCGGCGGCCAGAGCGCTCGATGAGCCCCAGATCGCGGAGCCGCGACATCTCGCGCCCCACAGCCTCGCGCTGGGAGAAAATCAGGGCCGCGAGTTCCTGCTGGGTCGGCAACGGGTCGAGGACCGCCTCTGCGTCATCGGTCTCGGCGCCGGCCAGGCGCAACAGTTCGCCGGCCAGCCGCTGCTCGGCATTGCGCGTCGCGACAAGCGTCACCCGGGTCGAGAGGGAGCGGATCGCGCCGACGAGATACTGCATCACCGCTCGGGCGATGGCATGCTCCTCCTCCATCGCCGCCTGGAAGGCCCGGGCTGTGATCCGCGCGGCCCTGCATTCGGTGACTGCAACAACATTCGTCGAACGCGGTTGGCCATCGATGGCCGCGAACAGGCCGAAACCCTCGCCCTCGGTGATGTCGGAGAGCAGGACCTCTTTGCCGTCATCGGTGAAGGTGGCGGCCCGCGCCGTGCCGGAGAGGACGAAGTAGACATCGTCGCCCGTATCCTCGTCGCTCAAGACGACGCTGCGGGCGGGGATCACCGATTCCTGCCAATGCCGCGCCAGAACCGCGACCCCCGCAGGGCCACAGCGAGCAAGAGTGCTTGTTTCGGGAAAAGACATCACAGCCGAGCCTCACGTGGTTTTTTGTGACGGATATCACAGGCGCTCCAGAACGGGAACGCTTTGGTTTCACGTGAGTTTACGAAGATCCTGTGTCGGGTCGGCGAGACCTGCGGGATCGGGGGAGATGCCGTTCTCGAGCCAGCGCTTGCCCTGCATGTAGGCGCGCGGCTCGCTGAGGGCGTCGACGGCGATGAAGCGGCCCTCGCGCAGGTACCATACCGAGGCGCCACCGGGCCGTGTGCCGGGCCGTTCGATCACCTGATCGTAGCCTCGGTTGAGCCCGGCGATCTGGAGCCGGGCGTCATATTGATCGGACCAGAACCACGGCACGGGGCGATAAGGCGCGTCCGCCCCCACGATGGTGCCGGCCGCATGCTCAGCCTGATCGATTGCGTTCTGCACGGATTCGAGGCGGATCTGCGCGTTCTCGTAGGGAAAGACCGCGCAGTCGCCGGCGGCCAGGATCGCCGGGTCGCTGCTGCGGCAGCGGTCATCGACCACGATGCCGTTGTTCACCGTCAGCCCCGCGGCCGCTGCCAGCCCGGCTTCCGGGACGATCCCGATGCCGACGATGGCAAAGTCGATCTCGAGCCGCGCGCCGTCGGTCAATTCTGCGGCCAAGGGGCTGGCGGTGCCCTCCATGATGCGGATGAGCCCGGTGTCTTCGCGGATCTCGACCCCGTGGCCGCGATGCAGATCGCGCATGAGGCGCGCCGTCTCGGGGGAGGCGACGCGATTGAGGATGCGCGGCGCCATCTCGACCAGCGTCACTTGCAGACCACGGCTGGCGGCGACGGCGGCGGCCTCGAGGCCGATGTAGCCACCGCCGATCACGAGCACTCGGGCACCTTCCGTGAAGCGCGGCGCCATGGCGTCGGCGTCGGCAAGATCCCGCATCAGATGGACGGCTGGCAGCGCACCGCCGATACTGTCGGGCAGGCGGCGGGGCGAGGAGCCAGTGGCCAGGATCAGCGCGTCATAGGGCAGGGCGCCTGCGGTGGTTTCAATCCGCCCCGCTGCCCGGTCGATCCCCTCGACGCGGGTGCCGAGTCGCAGCGTAATGGCCTGTTCGGCGTAAAAGCTTTCGGGTTTCAAGTAGAGCCGCTCGGCGGTCATCTCGCCCATGAGATACTTCTTCGAGAGCGGGGGGCGCTGATAGGGTGGTACCGGTTCGGCGGAGACAATCGTAAGCGGGCCCGAATGGCCGAGGGCGCGCAGCTTTGCGCTGGCGCTTGCCGCGGCCTGGCCGCCGCCCACGATGACGATGTTCTGCGTCGCGTGATCCATGGCCGCACTTGAGCGGGGCTACGCGCGCGGCGCAAGGGGGCGGACGCAAGAAGGCCCGGGGGCTATCGCCTCCCGGCCTTCTTCTGCGCGTTCCTGGCCTGATCCCGGATTGATCCCGACCCAATCCCGCCCCAGTGCCGGCGGGATCGCGTGGCTCACCCGGCGGTGAGCAGCGGGGTCTTGTTGCCCGGCAGGCGTGGGTTGTCGGGCGGCGTGATCACCAGATCGATCTTGCCGTCCTTCACCGCGACCTTCACGAGGCCGCCTTTGGAGAGCTTGCCGAAGAGCAGCTCCTCAGCGAGCGGCTTCTTGATGTTCTCCTGGATCACGCGAGCAAGCGGCCGCGCGCCCATGGCCGTGTCGTAGCCCTTATCGGCGAGCCATTCGGCGGCTTCCGTCGTAAGTTCGATCGAAACGCCGCGGTCCATAAGCTGAACCTCGAGCTGTAGCACAAACTTCTCGACCACCTGTAGGATGACCTCGCGCGGCAGGGCGCCGAAGGAGATCACGGCGTCCAGACGGTTGCGGAACTCGGGGCTGAACGTCCGCTCGATGGCAGCCGTATCCTCGCCTTCGCGCCGATCCCGCCCGAAACCGATGGCGGCCTTCGCCTGCTCCTGCGCGCCGGCATTCGACGTCATGATCAGGATCGCGTTGCGGAAGCTCGTGGATTTCCCATTGTGGTCCGTCAGCTTCCCGTGATCCATCACCTGCAGCAGGATATTGAAGATCGAGGGGTGCGCCTTCTCAATCTCATCGAGCAGCAGCACGCAATGGGGATGCTGATCGACGCCGTCGGTGAGCAGACCGCCCTGATCGAAGCCGACATAGCCCGGCGGCGCGCCGATCAGGCGGCTGACCGAATGCGGCTCCATATACTCCGACATATCGAAGCGCAGCATCTCGACGCCGAGAATATCGGCGAGCTGCTTCGCGACCTCGGTCTTCCCGACACCCGTCGGGCCGGCGAAGAGATAGGAGCCGATCGGCTTTTCGGGCTCGCGCAATCCGGCGCGCGAGAGCTTGATCGCCGAGGCGAGTGCCTCGATGGCGCTGTCCTGGCCAAAGACCACGCGCTTGAGGTTGCCGTCGAGATCGCGCAGCGCCTCCGCATCGGTCTTGGAGACCGTCTTCGGCGGGATGCGGGCGATCTTGGAGACGACGCCCTCGATCTCCTTCGGCGTGATCGTCTTGCGCCGCTTGGCCTGGGGCACGAGGTGCTGGGCCGCACCCGCCTCGTCGATCACGTCGATGGCTTTGTCCGGGAGCTTGCGATCGTTGATGTAGCGCGCCGCCAATTCCACCGCCGATTTGATCGCATCGGACGTGTATTTGACATCATGGTGTTGTTCGAAGAACGGCTTCAGACCCTTCAGGATCTTCACGCTGTCATCGACCGTCGGCTCGTTCACATCGATCTTCTGGAACCGGCGGCTGAGCGCGCGGTCCTTTTCGAAGTGCTGGCGGAACTCGTTGTAGGTCGTGCTGCCCATGCAGCGGAGCGAGCCCGACTGGAGCGCGGGCTTCAGCAAGTTGGATGCATCCATCGCACCGCCCGTCGTCGCGCCGGCGCCGATGACGGTGTGGATCTCGTCGATGAAGAGGATGGCGTCGGGATGCTCCTCGAGCTCCTTCACCACGCTCTTCAGCCGCTCCTCGAAGTCGCCGCGATAGCGGGTGCCCGCGAGGAGCGCGCCCATGTCGAGCGAGTAGATCGTGGCGCCGCCGAGAACCTCGGGCACGGCCTGCTCGACGATCTGCTTGGCCAGACCCTCGGCAATGGCGGTCTTGCCCACGCCCGGGTCGCCCACCAGCAGCGGGTTGTTCTTGCGCCGCCGGCAGAGCACCTGGATGCAGCGCTCGACCTCGTTCTCGCGCCCGATCAGCGGATCGACGCCGCCGCGCCGGGCCTTGGCGTTGAGATCCACGCAGAACTTCGAGAGCGCGCTGTCGTCGCTCTTCTCGTCCTTCGATGTCCGCGGGCTCTCCTTCTCCTCCTCGGCATCCTCGGCGCCGCGCACGGGGCGCTGCTCTCCGAAGGCCGGATCCTTGGCGACGCCGTGGGAGAGGTAGTTGACCGCGTCGTAGCGTGTCATGTCCTGTTCTTGCAGGAAGAAGGCGGCGTGGCTCTCGCGCTCGTTGAAGATGGCGACCAATACATTGGCGCCTGTCACTTCCGAGCGACCGGAGGACTGCACATGGATCGCCGCGCGTTGAATGACGCGCTGGAAGCCTGTGGAGGGTGCCGCCTCCGAGCCCTCACCCTCGAACACCAGGGTATCGAGCTCATTGTCGACGAATCGGGTCAGCGTGGTGCGGAGGTCTGCGAGGTCCACGGAGCAGGCGCGCATCACCCGCGCCGCGTCCGGTTCATCCACCAGCGCTAGCAGCAGATGCTCGAGGGTCGCCAGTTCATGGCGTCGCGCATTCGCCAGGCCGATGGCCCGGTGGATCGCCTCCTCGAGCGTCTGTGTGAGTGAGGGCATGCCCGTCTCCTTTTGTGCGTCCTGCACATTTGCCGCGCGGGGGTTAGAAAAAACCGAAGGGCCCCGCTCTAAGGAATATGTTGGCGTCGGAATTGGAGGGATCAAGCGTAAAGGTCGGCGGTCGCATGCGACTCAGGCACCTTGTGAGGCCTGATCACTCCTTTTCCATAGTGCACTGCAACGGATGCTGGTTCGAGCGTGCGCAGTCCATCACCTGGGTGACTTTCGTCTCCGCCACCTCGAAGGGATAGACCCCCACGACCGCCACCCCTTTGTTATGCACGGTCAACATCGTCTCGACCGATTTCGCCTGGTCCATGTTGAAGAAGCGCTGCAACACGTAGACCACGAACTCCATCGGCGTGTAGTCGTCATTAAGCATCAGAACTTTGTACAAGGACGGGCGCTTGGTCCGCGTCCGCGTCTTGGTGGCTATACCGGTATTGCCGTCGCCCTCGCGCTCATCCCCGTCCTTCTCAGGTCCGGCGAGGATGAGGAGGCGTCGCTCCAGATCGAGATAAGGATCGTCCATGCCTGGCCGGTCTCCGTTGCTCGGCTGAAGCATATAAGCGGTTGCTCCGGCAGGGGAAGGCCTCGTTGACCCAACAAGCCGTCCAGTACGAAATTGGGGCGCGCGAGAGATCTCGCGCGCCCCACCACTCGTCCCTCGTTAAGAGCGGTCGATCGATCAGGCGCCGATCGTGCGGAAATAGTCGGTCGTGGCGGTCGCGCGGGCCGTGAGGGGCGCCATCGCGTCCTTGGCGGCCACGGTGTAGAGATCGGCCATCTTGTTGGCGCCGGCGATCATGGTGTCCATGGTCGACTTGGTGATGGCGGTCTGCTTCTCGAGCAGCTCCGTGATCGACTTCGCGCTCGACAGGTCCTTGGCGGCGGCGAGGCCGTCCTCGTAGCTCTTCTTCGAGAGCGCCATCAGCTCGGCATTGATGCCCTCGGCGGCCTTGGCGGCGATGCGGCCCGATTCGACCACGGCATCGAAGTTCTGCTGGCCGAAGCCGGCGGTGGTCTCGAGGGTCTTCGTCATCTTCTCGACGCTCTCCTCGACGGTCTTCTGTGCCTCGGCGGTGAACGCCTCGACCTGATCTGTTGCTTTGTCAGCCATGGGATCCTCCGATTCGGCTTTCCAATTCGGTGCCGGGGCTCCCCGGCGACAGGGGTAACTTGGGGATCATGCTGCACTGCGTCAAGAAAAAATGCTGCAGTGCACAAAAAACTCTGTGGCACCCGTGCAGCCGACCTCTGGAAAAAGCTTCCCCAACGGCCTGTGAAGAAAGGGATTCTCAGAGCGGTAGGCCCGTGTTAGGGTTACTGATGGAAAAAGCGGCATAGACCGCGGCGAGGCAGATTTCGGTATGGGGGTGACCATGGCTGGGGCAGGCCATCGGGCAGTGAAGGCCATTATGGCGGTGCTGGGGCTGTGTCTGACGCTGATGGCGTCCGGCGCTGTTGCAGCGCCCTATGCCGGCATCGTCATGGATATGCGCTCGGGCGCGATCTACTACGCACATGATATCGACCGACGTCAGCATCCGGCCTCGCTGACCAAGATGATGACGCTCTATCTCACCTTCGAGGCGCTGCAGCGTGGGCAGATCAAGCTGGACCAACGCGTGCGCGTCTCGCGTCATGCCGCCCGCCAGCCCGCCTCGAAGCTCTACCTGCGCGCCGGCAGCCGCGTGCGGATCCGCGATCTGATCCGGGCCACGGCGATCAAGTCGGCCAATGACGCAGCGATGGTGTTGGCCGAGGCCATCGGGGGCAGCCAGAAGAACTTTGGGCGGATGATGACCCAGAAGGCCCGGGCGCTGGGCATGAAGAACTCGACGTTCAAGAACCCGCATGGGCTCACGCAGAGCGGCCATCTCTCCACGGCGCGGGACATGGCGGTGCTGGCCCGCCACCTGTTCTACGATTTCCCGCAATACTACAACGTGTTCGGGCGGAAGACGCATATGGCCGCGGGCAAGCGTATTCGGACGACGAACCGCCTTCTGTCGAGCTATCGCGGCGCTGAGGGCATGAAGACGGGCTATACGCGGGCGGCCGGCTACAACCTGGTCTCGGTCGCGGCACGCGGGCAGGAGCGGGTTATCGCGGTCGTGATGGGCGGCAAGAGCACGCGCTCGCGCAATGCCCAATCCGTGAAGCTGCTCGATCTCGGGTTTCGCAAGGCACCGACGCGAGTTGCGGTGAGGAAGCCCGCGAAGCCCGGGCTCCGTCGCACCGTCCAGGTTGCCCGGGCGCCCTTGCCGCTGCCGCGCCCGGGGCTGCAGGCGACCGGGTTCGCGCGCGTGGCGGAG
>JBCCLX010000254.1:0-6751 GCA_039026635.1 Pseudomonadota bacterium | reverse complement strand
CCGCCGCGGCCGGGGGTGGCCCGGGGCCCGGGCGTTGCCGGCCGCCTCCGCGGGGCCCGGGGACACCCCCGGGACCTTGGCCGCGACCTGTCTTCTGTCTTTCCTGGCGCTCATTCCGCGGCCTGGGCCGCTGGCGCCGGATCGGCGGCCAGATAGTCCATCGCCGCCTGCACACCACCTTTGCTGTGCGGTACGCCGGCGAGACCGAGGCTCATCTCCACGCCGCCAAGCGTGCCGATCAGGCTCAGATCGTTGAAATCGCCCAGATGGCCGATGCGGAAGATCTTGTCGGCCATCTTCGAGAGCCCGGCGCCGAGCGACATGTCGAAGCTCTTCAGCACCACCGCGCGGAAGGCATCGGCCGAGTGCCCCTCGGGCATCAGCACGGCGGTCAGCGAGCTCGAATAGTAGTGCGGGTCGCGGCAGAGGATCTCGAGGCCCCAGGCATTCACAGCCTCACGCGTGGCCGCGGCGTGGCGGTCATGGCGCGCAAAGACGGTGTCGAGGCCTTCCTCATGCAGCATGTCCACCGCCTCCACGAGGCCGTAGAGCAGATTGGTGGCCGGCGTGTAGGGGAAAAAGCCCTTGGCATTGGGGCCGGACATCTCGGACCAGTCCCAATAGGACCGCGTGAGCCCCGCCGTCGCCCCCGCCGCCATCGCCTTCTCGCTGATCGCATTGAAGCTGAGCCCCGGCGGCAGCATCAGCCCCTTCTGCGAGCCCGAGACGGTCACGTCCACGCCCCAGTCATCGTGGCGGTAGTCGATGGAGGCCAGCGAGCTGATCGTATCGACCATCAGGAGCGCGGGATGGCCGGCGGCATCGATGGCGCGGCGCACGGCCGGAATGTCGGAGGTGCAGCCTGTGGAGGTCTCGTTATGGACGACGCAGACGGCCTTGATCTCCTGGCCTGTGTCCGCGCGCAGCCGTTCCTCAATGGCCGGTTCATCGGCCCCGCGGCGCCAGTCCGTCTCGATGAACTCGGTGCGCAGGCCGAGCTTGTCGGCCATCTTTTGCCAGAGCGTCGCGAAATGTCCCGTCTCGCACATCAGAACCAGATCGCCAGGGCTCAGCGTGTTGACGAGCGCCGCTTCCCAGGCGCCCGTGCCGGAGGCGGGGAAGATCACCACGTGGCTCTCGGTCTTGAAGACCGATTTCATGCCGTCGAGGGCCCGTTTGCCGATCTCGGCAAAGCCCGCGCCGCGATGGTCGATGGTCGGATAATCCATCGCCCGGAGCACGCGGTCGGGCACATTCGTCGGTCCTGGGATCTGCAGGAAATGCCGCCCCGCCGTGCGTCCGGGTGCCGAATTCGATCCTGTCGCCATCGCCGTTCCTCCGACGGGCAGCCTGTCCCTGGCGCCCATCCTCCGTCGTTTCCCTCGTCCCGACGCCCGCCATCGCAAGCATCCTGCGCCAAGCCGCCCCTTGTGTTACCGGTTCGGTCGTGCGACGCGTTTTGAATACAAAATACAGATGACGGCGGGGTGTCAATCCATGAATGTCCAGACCGAGGTCCAGACGCGCCGGATCACGGATGCGACCGACAGCCGACTGGCCCGGCGCCTGCGCGCGGCCTGCAGCGGACAGGTGATGTTCGATGCCTTCAGCCGCGGGCGCTACGCCACCGACGCCTCGATCTATCAGATGACGCCGGCCGGCGTCGTGCTGCCCAAGGGCCCGGCGGACCTCGATGCCGCCCTCTCCCTTGCCGGCGACGAAGCACTGCCGCTCCTGCCCCGCGGTGGCGGGACTTCGCAATGCGGGCAGACCGTGAACGAGGCCGTCGTCCTCGATTTCTCCCGCCATATGAACCGCATCCTCGAGATCGATGTCGAGAACCGCAGAGCGGTCGTTGAACCCGGCTGCGTGCTCGATGTGCTGAACCGGGCGTTGAAGCCTCATGGCCTCTGGTACCCCGTCGATGTCTCGACCGGCTCGCGCGCGACCATCGGGGGGATGACCGCAAACAACTCCTGTGGCGGGCGCTCGCGCCGCTATGGCATGTCTCGCGACAACGTGCTCGCGATCGACGCGCTCTTGGCGGATGGCAGCCGTGCGCGCTTCGGTCCCTCGACCAATGCCGAGGGCGGGCCGGACCCGCGCCTCGTCGCCGACCTGCTGGGTATCGCCGAGATCCAGGCCGAGGAGATCCGTGCCCGCTTCCCCGATGTCGACCGACGCGTGGGCGGCTACAATCTCGACGCGCTGGTGCCGGGTGCAGAGCAGAACCTCGCGACACTGCTGGTTGGCTCGGAGGGCACCCTGGCGATCTCCGAGCGCATCACGCTGAAGCTCGCGCCCCTGCCTCAGCACCGCCTGCTCGGCGTCTGCCACTTCCCCAGCTTTCGAGAGGCGATGGAGGCCCCACAGCACCTCGTCGCCCTCGATCCAACGGGCATCGAACTGATCGACGACACAATGATCGCGCTCGCCCGCGAAAACGCCGTCTTCCGCCCAGTGCTGGAAGAGTTCGTGCGCGGCGCGCCGGCGGCGCTGCTCCTGGTCGAGTTTGCCGAGGATGATCCGGCCGAGAACCGCCGCCGCCTGGACGCGTTGCACGGCATGATGGCCGATCTCGGCTATGGCTGGCAGGGCGCGCGGCGGACGGGTGGTGTGGTCGATGCCATCGATCCAGGCCTGCAAGGGCGCATCGGGGAGGTCCGCAAGCAGGGCCTCAACATCATGATGAGCATGAAGTCCGATGGCAAACCCGTGAGCTTCGTCGAGGACTGCTGCGTCCGCCTCGAGGATCTGGCCGATTACACCGAGCGCTTGACCGGCATCTTCCGGAAGTACGGCACCGACGGCACCTGGTACGCCCATGCCTCGGTCGGCACGTTGCATGTGCGCCCCGTGCTGAACCTGAAGGAGGAGCTGGGCGTAAAGGCCCTGCGCGGTATCGCGGAGGAGGCCTTCGACCTCGTCCGCGCCTATCGCGGCAGCCATTCGGGCGAGCATGGCGACGGCATCGTTCGCTCCGAGTTTCACGAGGCTATGTTCGGCCGCCAGATCACGCGCGCCTTCGAGGCAGTGAAGGACCGGATGGACCCCGACGCCCGCCTCAACCCGGGCAAGATCGTGCGCCCACCGCGCATGGATGACCGCAGGCTCTTCCGCTACCCGGAGGGCTACGCCGTGGCGGATCGCAAGACGGTGTTCGACTGGCCGGGCTACACGGGCGCTGCCCGCGGGCTCCAGGGCGCCGTGGAGATGTGCAACAACAACGGCGCCTGCCGGAAGCTCGAAGGGGGGGTCATGTGCCCCTCCTTCCGGGTCACCCGCGAGGAGGTGCACAGCGTGCGCGGGCGGGCCAACACGCTGCGCCTCGCACTCTCGGGTCAGCTGGGGCCGGACGCCTTTGCCTCCGACGCGATGGCCGAGACCATGGCGCTCTGCGTCTCCTGCAAGGGGTGCAAGCGCGAATGCCCAATGTCCGTCGACATGGCGGCCATGAAGATCGAGGTACAGGCTGCCCGGGTCGCGCGCCGCGGGCTTTCACTCCGCGATCGGCTCGTGGCTTTCATGCCGATCTATGCGCGCATCGCCGCGGGGCTCGCGCCAATGGCGAACCTGCGCAACCGGATGCCGCTCCTCGCGCGCCTCAGCGAGCGCGTGATGGGCCTCGCCGCCGACCGCCCGCTCCCGGAATGGCGGCGCGATTGGTACCGCGATGAAGGGACCTGGTCGGATATGGAGCGCGCCGACGTCGTCCTCTTCGCGGACAGCTTCAATCGCTACTTCGAGCCAGAGCATATGCGCGCCGCCAAAACGGTGCTGGAGGCGGCGGGCTTGCGCGTTGCCCATGCCCAGGGGCCGGAGCACGGCCGGCCGCTCTGCTGCGGGCGCACCTATCTAGCGACGGGCTTGGCCGAACGGGCGCGGACCGAGCTTACCCGGACAGCCGAGGCACTGCGCCCCGCCCTCGAGCGCGGCATCCCGGTCGTGGGTCTCGAGCCCTCCTGCGCGCTCACCTTTCGCGACGAGGCGCCCCGGCTCTTGCCCGATCTCTGGTCCGAAGCACGGGGCCGGCAGGTGATGTTGCTCGAAGAGTTCCTCGCCACCCGCGCGGCGGCGGGGCAGCTCAAGCTCTCTCTCGGCCCCGTCTCGGCCAGCCGCGCGCTCGTCCACGGCCACTGCCACCAGAAAGCGCATGGCCAGATGCCCGCAGTCGCGAAGGTGCTGGCCATGATCCCCAATCTCTCGGTCGAGACGGTCGAGACCTCCTGCTGTGGGATGGCCGGCAGTTTCGGCTATCAGGCAGAGACGGCGGCCGTCTCGCGCGAGATGGCCGAGCTCTCGCTTCTGCCCGCCATCCGCGCTGCCGATCCCGACACCTTGATCCTGGCCGACGGCACCTCCTGCCGCCATCAGATCGCCGATGGCACGGCGCGCCAGGCCGTCCACATCGCCGTCGTCCTCGCCGAAGCCGTTGCCGCGGCCGGGGTACTGCGGCCGAGCCAGAAGGAGGCGGCATGAGCGCATCGGACACAACACTGGCCACCCTCGCTCCCCTCGAACGCCGGCCCCTTCGCCAGGGCCTACTCGACGCACTGCGCCAAATGATCATCGAGGGCGCCCTGCCGCCAGGTGAGAAGATCAATGAGCGCGAGCTCTGCGAACGCTTCGCCGTCTCTCGCACGCCCATGCGGGAGGCCATCAACCTGCTCGCCGCCGAGGGTCTGGTCTCCGTCACGCCCCATCGCGGTGCGAGCGTGACGCCGGTCACCTTGGAGGAGATCGAGGAGGCTTTTCCGGTCATGGGCGCGCTCGAGGCGCTGACCGGGGAGCTGGCGGCCGCCCGCGCCACGGAGGCCGAGATCGCCACCGTCCGCGCCCTGCACGAGGCCATGGTGCGCCACCATCGGGCGGGGGAGCGGGTCGAGTACTTCCGCGTGAACGAGGCGATCCATGACGCGCTGCTCGATGCGGCGCGCAACCCGACCCTCTCGCAAACCGCCCGCGGCCTCGCCGCACGTCTGCGCCGCGCGCGCTTCCGCGCCAACCTCACTGAGAGCCGCTGGGCCGCGGCCGTGGCGGAGCATGCAGCCTTTACCGAGGCGCTCGAGGCCCGTGACGCGGCGCTCCTCTCGCGCCTGCTGCGCGGGCATCTCGAGAACAAACTCGCAGCGATCCGCACGGCCCTCGGCGCGAGCGGGGGCGAGGTCGAGGGCGCGGACCGATGACTGCGTCGCCTCCATCCCCCCTGCCCCCGGCGCGTGCCGGCGATCCGCCCTCGGCCGTCGACACGCCAGCTCTCCTCGTCGAGCTCGGCGCGCTCGAGCGCAACATCGCGCGCATGGCACGAGAGGCGGCTGCGGCCGGCGTGCGCCTGCGCCCCCATGCCAAGACCCATAAATGCGCCGCCATCGCGCGCCTGCAGGTGGCCGCCGGCGCTGTCGGTGTCTCGGTGCAGAAGGTCGGCGAGGCGGAGGCGCTGGTCGCCGGGGGTATCGAGGATGTGCTGGTCACCAATCAGGTCGTCGCGCCCTCGAAACTCGCCCGCCTCGCAGCGCTGGCAGGGCGGGCACGGGTCGGTCTCTGCGTCGATGCAGTGGCGCCCGCCGAGGCGGCCTCGCAGGCTGCGGTGAAGGCCGGTGCCAAGCTCGGCGTGCTGGTCGAGATCGACGTGGGCCAGGGGCGCTGTGGCACCGCTCCAGGGGACGAGGCGGCGGCGCTGGCCACCCATATCGCCGGCCTGCCCGGCCTCCGCTTCGACGGGCTCCAGGCCTATCACGGATCCGCCCAGCACTTCCGCACGCCCGCCGAGCGCCAATCGGCCATCGAACAGGCGGCGCAGGCGACGCGGACAACCGTGGCGGCGATCGACGCCCAAGGCCTCCCCTGTCCGATCATCGGCGGCGCGGGCACGGGCACTTATCCCATCGAAGCGGCCTCCGGCCTCTGGACCGAGATCCAGCCGGGCTCCTACGTGTTCATGGATGCCGATTACGCGGCCAATGACACCGAGGCGCCTTACGAGCATGCCCTTTTCGTCCTCGCAGGCATCATGAGCAGGCGCCCGGGCCACGGCGTCGTGGATGCGGGGCTCAAGGCGCTTTCGGGGGAAAGCGGGCTGCCCCTCCTCGCGGGTGTCCCCGGTGGACGGCTGACGGGCCTATCCGACGAGCACGCGACGCTCGCCCTGCCCGATCCTGGCCCGCTCCTCGGCGACGCGGTGCGCATCATCCCCGCCCATTGCGACCCGACGGTGAACCTGCACGACTGGATCGTGGCCTTCCGCGAGCGGCCGGAGGGGGCGGTCGTGGAAGCCGTGTGGCCGGTCGATGCCCGCGGCCGGGTGTTCTAAGCCGAGGCGCACCGCTTGTGATCCGGGCGCAAAGCGCTCTACCTCTTGCGTCCCACCCCGGTGGGGTGCGCGCGCTGCCAAGGGCGCGCCGCCCGAGCCCGCCCAAGCAAGGGAGCACGCGATGTCGGAACCCGTGACGCTGTCTCCTGAGGAGGCCGGGATGCTGGAGCGTGGCGAGCACACCAACCCCTTCTCCGCGCTGGGCCCCCATCAGATGCCGGACGGCCGCTGGTCCGTGCATGCCCTCGTCCATGGGGCCGAACGCGTGCATCTGGTCACCCCCGCAGGCGCTGCCATCGCGGAGATGGCACGGCTCAGCCACGAAGTCTTCGTCACGACATTACCGGCGCATCCCGGCCGCTATCGCCTCACCGCTGAGCGCGGCAGCGATGCCTGGACGCTCGACGATCCCTACAGCTTCGGCCCCGTGATCGGGGAGAT
>JBCCLX010000253.1:0-6767 GCA_039026635.1 Pseudomonadota bacterium | reverse complement strand
GGCGCCTCCGCCTTCCGGACGGGGCTTGAGGCCATGCGCCTTGGCGGCGTGCTCTACATTGTGCCGTTCTTCTTCGTCCTGAACCCCGCGCTTGTGGGTGAGGCACCGGCGGTCGAAGTAGTCTCGGTCTTCACCTGCGCGATGCTCGGCGTCTGGCTGATCGCGGGCGCGATCCAGGGCCATGTCAGCTTCGTGGGCGGGCTCGGCGAGGGGCTCGTGGGGCTCGCCATGCGCCTCTGGCTCTTTGCGGCGGGCTTCCTCGTGGCAGCGCCGGGGGCGACCGCCCTGGACCTGCCGATCGGGCATTGGGAGATCACCGGCCTCGGGCTGCTCCTCGCCGTCCTGCCCCTCATGATCGCCTGGAAGCGTAACCCCGAGCGGATCGCTGCCTGAGCGTCGCCGCGCCTAGAGCGCGAGCCCCAGAGGACGCCCGGGGGTGAGGCCAGCCGCGGCCTCCACGATGCCATCCGCATCGATGCCGAAATGACGGTAGAGATCGCCGATGGTGCCCGTCTGCCCAAAGTGCTCGACGCCGAGCGGCATCTGGCGATGGCCCACCACGGCGCCGAGCCAGGCGAGCGTCGCAGGATGCCCATCGATCACGCTCACGATCAGGCAATGGGGCGGCAGCGCGCCGAGGAGACGCTCGGCATGGCTGACCGCCGCCTTATTGCCCCGCGCCCGCGCCCGTCGCGCCGCCGTCCAACCCGCATTCAGCCGGTCGGCGGAGGTGACGGCCAGCACTCCGATATCGCGCCGACCGGTGCCGATGCGCGCCGCGGCCTCGATGGCCTCGGGCGCGATGGCCCCTTGATAGGCGATCACCACCTCCGCATTGGGCCCCGGAGGGCGCAGCCAATAGGCACCGTCGATCACGCCGCGGGCAAAACCGGGATCGGGGCGGCGCGCGGGTCGTTCCACGGGGCGCGTGGAGAGGCGGAGATAGACGCTGCCGCCCGTCTCATCGCGCAGCCAGGTCCGCTCGTCCGGATCGCCCTCGCCATCGCGCTGCAGATAGTCGAAGGCCCAATCCATGATCAGCGCCAGCTCATCCGCAAAGGCCGGCTCGAAGCTCGCGAGCCCGTCCTGGCTCATCCCGATGAGCGGCGAGCCGATGGACTGATGCGCGCCCCCCTCCGGCGCCAGCGTCACGCCCGAAGGGGTGCCGGCGACGATGAAGCGCGCGTCCTGATAGCAGGCGTAGTTAAGCGCATCGAGGCCGCGCGCGACGAAGGGGTCATAGAGCGTACCGACAGGGATCAGCCGCGTGCCGAAGAGCGAATGCGAAAGCCCGGCGGCACCAAGAAGAAGGAAGAGGTTCATCTCCGCGATGCCAAGCTCGATATGCTGCCCCTCCGCCGAGAAGCCCCATTTCTGCATCGATGGCACCTTCTCGGCCTTGAACCGGTCCCCTCGCGCCTCACGCGCAAACAGCCCGCGCCGGTTGGTCCAGGGACCCAGATTGGTGGACACGGTCACATCCGGCGAGGTCGTGACGATGCGCTCGGCAAGCGGGCTGTCACCCTTGGCCAGCGCCTCGAGGATCTTGCCAAAGGCGGCCTGGGTCGAGATCACCTCATCGGCCAAGACCACAGGCCCCGGCGCCGGAATGGCAGGAGCTGCGTAGCGGCGAGGCCCTTCGGCGAAGAACGGCACGCGGGAGAGGAAGGCGCGCAAGGCCTCAGGGTTCTCCACACCCGCCATCGGCTCCCATTCCGCCCCCTCGTCCACGCCCATGCGCGCCCGAAACGCGTCCATTTGCGCAGGCGTCATCAGGCCCGCGTGGTTGTCCTTGTGCCCGGCCAGCGGCGTACCCCAGCCCTTGATCGTATAGGCGAGAAAGACCGTGGGACGATCATCGCTCACCCCGGCGAAGGCACGGGTTAGCGTCTCGACGCAGTGCCCGCCGAGACCGGTCATCAGCCGCTGCAGAGCATCGTCCGAGCGGGCGTCGAGCAGCGCCGTCATCGGTCCCTGATCGCCGAGATCGTCCATCAAGCGCTTCCGCCAGGCAGCCCCGCCCTGGAAGGTCAGCGCCGAGTAGAGATCGTTCGGACAGGTCTCGATCCAATCGCGCAGCCGCTCGCCGCCGGGTTCCGCAAAGGCGCGCTCCTGCTCGGCACCGAACTTCAGGCGGACGACGCGCCAGCCGAAGGCCTCGAAAATCGCCTCGATCCGCTTCCAAAGCCCCTCATGGACCACCCCATCAAGGCTCTGTCGGTTATAGTCGATCACCCACCAGCAGTTGCGAAGACTGTGCTTCCAGCCTTCCTGTAGCGCCTCATAGACGTTGCCCTCATCAAGTTCGGCATCGCCCAGAAGCGTCACCATCCGCCCCGCCGGCCGCTCCCCGGCCCAGCCATGGGCGTGGACATAGTCCTGCACGATGGAGGCGAAGAGCGGCATCGCCGCGCCAAGACCCACCGAGCCCGTCGAGAAATCCACGTCGTCGATGTCCTTGGTCCGGCTTGGATAGGACTGCGCGCCCCCAAAGCCGCGGAACGCCTCCAGCTTCTCACGGGTCTGATTGCCCATCAGATACTGCATCGCGTGGAACATCGGGCTGGCGTGAGGTTTCACAGCGACCCGGTCCTCGGGCCGCAGTGCGCCGAAATAGAGCGCGGTGATCAGCGAGACCATGGAGGCCGAGGAGGCCTGGTGCCCGCCGACCTTCACATCGCCCTCCCCCTTCTCGCGCAGATGATTAGCGTTGTGGATGGTCCAGCAGGCGAGCCAGAGGAGCCGCTGCTCCAGCGTCTTCAGCTGCGCAAGATCGCTCATGGCCATATCCTCCCGATCCGGTTTGGCGCAGGATACGGCGGCAGGGCCGGACCGGCGGGCCGGGAGCGACATGCGAGGTCGTCTTTCCGCGCCCGTTGCGATCTTCTGCACGTCACTCTGTCACCGTCGGCAAAGGAGGAGAGGCGCATGACGACCCTGGAAGCACCGGCCCGCGGCCGGCGACGCAACCGAGGGGCCGCGGCGCCCACCCCGGGCCCCCGCAACGCCGCGTTCCACCGACTGGAGAACACCCTGCCACGGGCGCGCGCGTTCTCCGACGATCAGGTGGCCGCGATCCATGACACCGCGCTCCGAGTGCTCGAAGAGCTCGGCATCCGCGTTCTGCTGCCAGAGGGACGCGCGCGTTTCGCCGCCGCCGGCGCGACAGTCGATGAAGACAGCATGATGGTGCGCTTCGACCGTGCGATGGTGACCGAGCATCTCGCAAAAGCACCGAGCAGCTTCACCTTCCGTAGCCGCACGGGCGCGCTCGATGCGCCGATGGGGTCCAACAGCCTGATGTTCAGCCCCGGCGGCGGCTGCCCGAATGTGACCGACCGGGTGCGGGGGCGCCGGCCGGGCGATCTGCAGACCTTCGAGGAGGTCACCAAGCTCGCCGACGGTTTTGGGGTGATCCACAAGCTCTCCCCCTCGGTCGAGCCGCAGGATGTCCCGGTCGAATTCCGCCATTACGCGACGATGCGCGCGCAGCTCACGCTCTCGGACAAGCTGCCCTTCGTCTATGCCCGCAGTTCGGGGCAGACGCGCGATACCTTCGCGATGATCCGCCTCATCCACGGCCTCGACGAGGAGGAGTTCGCCGCGGAACCGCGGACCCAGACGGTGATCAACACCAATTCGCCGCGCCAGCTCGACCGGCCCATGACGCAGGGCATCATCGATTTCGCCGAGGCCGGCCAGGTGAGCATCATCACGCCCTTTTGCCTGGCGGGGGCGATGGCGCCGATCACGATGGCCGGCGCCCTCACGCTCTCCCATGCCGAAGCGGTCGCAGGCGTCGTGCTCTCCCAAATCGTCCGCCCTGGCGTGCCGGTGATCTACGGTGCCTTCTGCTCAAACGTCGATATGAAGTCCGGCGCGCCGGCCTTCGGGACGCCCGAGCACATCCAGGCCAACTTCGGCGCAGGTCAACTCGCGCGCCACATTGGCCTGCCCTGGCGCTCGGCGGCCGGAACCGCGTCCTGTGCGGCGGATGCGCAAGGGGCGGGCGAGACCCAGGCAGCCCTCTGGGGCTGTCTGCTGGCCGGTGCCAATGTGATCATGCATGCCGCCGGCTGGCTCGAAGGCGGGCTCGTCTTTGGCCATGAGAAGTTCATCGCCGATGTCGAGACGCTGGAGACCGTGGCCGCAGCCCTTCAAAGTCCGGGCGCGGGCCCCGAGGAGATCGGCTTCGACGCCATCGCCGAGGTGGAACCCGGCGGGCATTTCTTTGCCGCAAGCCACACGATGGAACGCTACGCCACGGCCTTCGCCGAGCCGCTGGTGGGCACGCGCGCCAATTTCGGCCAATGGACCGAAGCCGGCCGCCCCGAGACGGCCGAGCGCGCCACCGCGATCTGGCAGCGCGCCGTCGCTGAGCATGTGCCCCCCGCCATCGATCCCGCTCGCATCGACGCCCTCGACGCCTTTATCGCCAAACGCCGGGCCGAGGGCGGCGCCCGCCCGATGGATTGAGCGCCGAAAGCCGCTCTCATCGCCGCTTTGCGACATGGCGTAACGCGTCGCTGTCGCAGCCTGACCATCCGCCGTTGCCCCGCCGGTCCAGTCTCGCCACTGTCATTCAGAACCCCATCTCGCTGAGCGGAGCGCGCCATGAAGGATCAGTACAGGGTCGTCGTCATCGGGGGCGGCGTGGTCGGCGCCTCGGTCCTCTACCACCTCGCCAAATTCGGCTGGACGGATGTGGCGCTGATCGAACGCAACGTGCTGACGGCCGGGTCCTCCTGGCATGCCGCCGGCGGCGTCCATGCGCTGAATGCCGATCCGAACATGGCCGCGCTCCAAGCCTATACCATCGATCTCCTCTCCGAGATCGAGGCCGAGAGCGGGGTGAACATCGGGCTGCATATGACAGGCGGCGTCACCGTCGCCTCGGCGCCCGCGCGCTGGGAATGGCTGCAATCGGCCTATCGCATCTTCCAGACCATCGGGATCGAGGATTGCCACCTCATGACGCCCGAGGAGGTGAAAAAAGCCTGTCCGATCATGGATGTGGACGGCGTGCTCGGCGGGCTCTGGGCCGATCGAGAAGGCTATGTGGACACCACCGGCACCGTTCATGCCTATGCCCGCTGCGCCAAGAACCGCGGCGCCGATGTGATCGAGCACAACCGCGTGCTGGAGCTGCATTGGAAGGGTAGCCACTGGGACGTGGTCACCGAGAAGGGCACGATCCGCGCCGAGCATGTGGTCAATGCCGGCGGGCTTTGGGCCAAGCAATGCGGTCGGATGGTGGGCCTCGATCTGCCCGTCTCGCCGCTCTCGCACCACTACTTCCTGACCGAGACGATCCCGGAGGTGGCGGCACTCGATTTCGAAGTCCCGATGACGGTCGATCTCGAAGGCTTCACCTACATGCGCCAGGACAAGAAGGGCATCCTGGTGGGCATCTACGAGCTCGAACATCAGCACTGGATGATGGACGGGGCGCCCTGGAACTACGGTATCGAGCTCCTGCAGGAGGATCTCGACCGCATCGAGAACGAGCTGGCGCTGGCCTTCAAGCGCTATCCCTGCCTCGAGCAAGTGGGCATCGAAAACTGGGTCAACGGCGCCTTCACCTTCTCGCCCGACGGCAACCCGCTGGTCGGCCCGGTCGCCTCGGTGCCCAACTACTGGCTCGCCTGCGGGGTGATGGCGGGGTTCCTCCAGGGCGGCGGCGTCGGCAAGACGCTGGCCGAATGGATGATCCATGGCGAGACCGAGGCCGATGCCTGGCCCATGGACATCGCGCGCTATGGCGACTTCGCCTCAAACCGCGAGTACATCAAGCAGACGACGGGGCAGTTCTACTCCCGCCGTTTCGTGATGACCTATCCGAACGAGCAACTGCCCGCCGGCCGGCCGCTCAAAATGGCGCCCGCGCATAGCGAGATGACCGCCGCGGGCGCGCGCTGGGGCTGCTCCTGGGGCCTCGAAGTGCCGATCTACTTTGCGCCCGAGGGTTTTGACGAAACGCCGTCGCTCAAGCGCTCCGACGCCGAGCCTTTCGTGGCCGAGGAATGCAAGGCGGTGCGCGAGGCCGTGGGCCTGCTCGACATCTCGGGCTTCTCGCGCTTCGAGATCTCTGGCGCGGGCGCGGAGGCCTGGCTTGATCGGCTGATCGCGGGGCGCCTGCCCAAGCCCGGCCGCGCGCGTCTGGCGCCGATGCTGGCCCCCTCGGGCCGGCTCAAGGGCGATCTCACGCTCTTCAACTGGGGCAACGGCACCTGGTGGCTGATGGGCTCCTACTATCTGCGCCAATGGCACCTGCGCTGGTTCCACGACCATCGCGCCGATGGCGTCGAAGTCCGCGATCTCTCGGATGCGACGGTCGGCTTCTCCCTGTCGGGCCCCAACGCGCGGAAAGTGCTGGAGCAGCTGACCCATCAGGACGTGAGCCACAAGGCCCTGCCCTTCATGGGCGCGACGGAGCTCGACCTCGGGCTCATCCGCGCGAAGGTCGGCCGTCTCTCCGTCACCGGCGAGCTCGGCTACGAGATCAATGTGCCTGCGTCTCAGCACATCGCGCTGCGGCGCATGCTGCTGGAAGCCGGCGCCGATCTCGGCATCAAGGAGTACGGCTTCAACGCCCTTCTCTCGCTCCGGCTCGAGAAGTCCTTCGGGATCTGGTCGGCCGAGTTCCGCCAGGAGTACACCCCCGCGATGACCGGCCTCGACCGTTTTATCGACTGGGAGAAGGACGGCTTCATCGGGCGCGAGGCGGCCGTGGCCGAGCGCGACGGGAACGGCCCGTCGAAAGTGCT
>JBCCLX010000252.1:0-6814 GCA_039026635.1 Pseudomonadota bacterium | reverse complement strand
GATCTGGGCGGCAATCCCTATGACGCCGCCATCGGTTTCGTCATCGCGCATAACAGGACGGTGGACCCTACGCGCATGGAGACGGCCGTGGAGAAGGCGGCGCTGAAGGTCACGCGCGATCAGGCCAAGCGCTACCTTAAGAAACCGCAGGCGAGGGCGAAGCGATGAGCGCCTATCCCCCGCCGAAGAGCGCCGCCCAAACCCAGAGCACGAAACCGACGACGATCGCGCCGCCGATCCCGATCGCGATGAACGGAAGACCGAGCACAAAGAGCGCTCCCGCGCCGGCCAGCGCGCCTATCCCGACGACGGCAAGCAGGCCGTATGAGACCTCCTCACCGCCGCCAAAGCTCCAGAACCCGTACCCGAGCACGGGGCGCGACAGCACGAGACAGGCGAAAACGACGACGAGCGCGATGAGCGAGGGCGTGCCGTCGACGGCCGATCCCTCGCCGGCCGTATCGGCGTATATCAGGACGCCCAGGGCCGCGAGGAAGACCACGGCGAGGACAACGAAGGGCAGGCTGAGCCAATCGTCGAACGACATCCAGGACCGGTGCGGCGTGGGCTTTGCCTCCAGGACCCGGCGCTTGGCCTCGGCAAACTCGGCGTCGCTGAGCGTTCCGGCTTTGCGCATCGCCTCGAGCTTCTCAATCTCGCCGGTGACCGACATCATGTCTCCCCTGTTGTTGCCGGCCGCGGATCTGCGCCAGCTGCTCTCCAATAACCAGAACATGGTGTCGCAGCGTCAGCAAAAGAAGAGCTGCAAGACCATCCAGGAAGGACTGTTCGATGTTCTATCGTGAGGCCGGCGAGTTCAAAACCTCCTACGCCGGCGATCAGGCCACCTTTCCGATCGCCTTCGATTTCTGGCGCTTCTGGGTGCTGATGGCGATCGCGTTCCTGCTCGTGCCGTTGTTCATCAACGACTATTGGGAACAGTCGATCTTCCTGCCCTTCCTCGTGTTCTCGATGGCAGCCCTCGGGCTCAATATGCTGACGGGCTACTGCGGGCTCGTCTCGCTCGGCACGGGCGCCTTTATGGCCTGTGGCGCCTATTCTTGCTACAAGATCATGACAGGGATCCCTGAGATCCCGATGCCCATCGTCGTGCTGCTCTCGGGCCTCTGCACCGCCATCGTGGGCGTCATCTTCGGCCTGCCGTCGCTTAGGATCAAAGGCTTCTACCTGGCCGTCGCAACCCTGGCGGCGCAGTTTTTCCTGATCTGGCTCTTCAACAAGGTGGGCTGGTTCTACAACTACTCCGCCACCGGCCAGATCACCGCGCCCGAGCGCGAATTCCTGGGCGTGCTGATCACCGGGCCCAATACGGACCCCTGGGCGACCTACCTCTTCTGCCTCGTCTTCGTCTTCGTCTTCGGCTGGATCGCCCGCAATCTGGTGCGCGGGCGGATTGGGCGATCTTGGATGGCGATCCGGGACATGGACATCGCGGCCGAGATCATCGGCGTGAACCCGCTCGTCACCAAGCTCTCGGCCTTCGCCGTCTCGTCCTTCTACATCGGCGTCGCCGGCGCGCTCTACTTCGCGGTCTGGAAAGGGGCGGCCGACGGGACCGAGGCCTTCCCCATCGATGTCTCCTTCGAGGTCCTCTTCATGGTGATCCTTGGCGGGCTCGGCTCGATCTTCGGCAGCTTCATGGGCGCGGCCTTCCTCGTGCTCTTCCCCGTCTTCGTGAAGGTCGTGCTGGTCGACAACTTCGGCTGGCCGACCGATATCGCCGCGCATTTCCAGACCATGCTGATCGGCGGCCTCATCATCTTCTTCCTCATCAAAGAGCCGCATGGGATGGCGGCACTCTGGCGCACGATGAAGGAGAAGCTGCGTCTCTGGCCCTTCCCGTACTAAGCTGGGGCCACAAACCACCGGTCGCGGGCATGCTCGCGGCCGCAAGACCAACAGGGAGTGAACACATGAAAAGACTGGCACTCGCAGCCGCGGCGACGGCGATGCTGGCGGGCCCCGCGGCCGCCGACCTCGTCTTCCCGTCGCTCGACTACCGTACTGGGCCCTACGCCCCCAACGGCATTCCGCTGGCCGATGGCTATGCGGATTACTTCACAATGCTCAACGAGCGCGACGGCGGCATCGGCGGCGTGATGACGCGGGTGCTGCCCTGCGAGACCGAGTACAACACGACTAAGGGCGTGGAGTGCTACGAGTCGACCAAGGCCGAGGGCGGTCTCGTCTACCAGCCCTATTCGACCGGCATCACCTACCAGCTGATCCCGAAGGCCAGCGCCGATCAGATCCCCATCCACTCGATGGGCTACGGCCGCACCTCAGCCGCCAACGGCAAGGTCTTCGAATGGGTCTTCAATTACCCCGGGACCTACTGGGACGCCGCCTCGATCATCACGCAGTACATCTCCTCGGAAGAGGGCGGTGATCTGAGCGGCAAGAAGATCGCGCTCGTCTATCACAACTCCGCCTATGGCAAGGAGCCGATCCGGACGCTCGAGACGCTGGCGGCCCGCGATGGCTTCGAACTGATGCTGCTGCCCGTAGATCACCCGGGCCAGGAGCAGAAGGCCACCTGGCTGCAGGTCCGCCGCGATCGGCCAGACTATGTGGTCATGTGGGGCTGGGGCGTGATGAACCAGGTCGCCATCAAGGAAGCCGCCTCGGTCCGCTTCCCGATGGACAAGTTCATCGGCGTCTGGTGGTCGGCGTCCGAGAACGACGTGCTGCCCGCGGGCGATGCGGCCGACGGCTACAAGGCCATCACCCTGCACGGCGTCGGCGCGGACTACCCGATCTACGACGACCTCAAGACCCATGTGTATGACAAGGGCCTGGCGGCCGGTGCGGGCGACCAGCACGGCACGGTGCTCTACAACCGCGGTCTCGTGGCCGGCATGCTCGCCCATCAGGCGGCGCTGAAGGCGCAGGAGATCCACGGCGTGGCCGATATCACCCCGGCCATGATGCGCGATGGGATGGAGAACCTCGAGATCAGCGAGGCGACGCTGGAGGCCCTCGGCGTGCCGGGCTTCATGCCGACCTTCACGGTGAGCTGCGAGAACCATGGCCCTCCGGGTCTGGGTGCTATCCAGCAGTGGGATGCCTCCGCTGGCACATGGTCGCTGATCACGGATTTCATCGCCGCCGAGCGTGAGATCGTGGACCCGCTGATCGCTGAGGATAGTGCGGCTTATGCTGCGGAAGCAGGCATTACGCCGCGCGACTGCAACTGAGGCCTTTCACGCAACCTCCGATTTGACTTATGAAGATGCGCCGACCTGTCGCAGGGTCGGTGCAATCAACGGCCGGAGCCAAGCCTCCCGGCATCGTGTCCACCGGAGAGAGGAGACAGTCATGGGCTGGTTTTTCGTCACCGCCATGTTCGTCGTTCCGGCCTTCGTCGCCCTGCAGGGGATGTTCGGTTCGGATTTCATGAAAGTCCTGCGCGGCGAGACTGAAGACCGCGTCAAGTACATCCGTGTCGGCGACGCGCCGGCCAGCGCTGCGGGGCTCGACACCCATAGCGAATGATGCCTGCGCGTGGGGCCGGCTCCGGTCGGCCCCGCCGTCGCCTGTCCACGTCTGCGACATCGCAGCCGCGGACAGCCGATGGAGGAGCCGCTACTGCTGCGGCAGAGGCCATAAGGAGTCCTGTCGTGGATGCTGGAACGCTGCTCGCTATCGCCAAGCTTGGCGGCTTCGCTCTGATCGTTCGTGCCTGGATGATCGCCCGCCGCGATGCTGAAGAAAGCCGTCGCGCCCGCGCGGCACGCGAAGCGGAGGCGGAGCTGGCACGCAAAGCTCCTGCGCCCGTAGAGGACTATCGCGAAGCCGCGTGATCGCAGGCCATCGCTCCTCGCTCATAGCCCGCCCCCCCCCCGACGCCTTTCAAGTTCCCGAGGTTCTGATGCTCGACACCACGAAGACCGAGAACATGATCGAGGTCCGCAACATCGAGGTGATCTACAACCACGTGATCCTTGTGTTGAAGGGGGTGAGCCTCAACGTGCGCCGCGGCGGGATCACGGCGCTGCTCGGCGGCAATGGCGCGGGCAAGACGACGACGCTGAAGGCGATCTCCAACCTCCTGCATTCTGAGCGTGGCGAAGTCACCAAGGGCCAGATCCTCTTCGAAGGCGAAGCTGTTGCGGAGCTCGACCCGGCGGCGCTGGTCAAGCGCGGCGTGATCCAGGTGATGGAGGGCCGCCACTGCTTCGAACACCTGACCGTCGAAGAAAACCTGCTCACCGGCGCCTACACGCGGCGGGACGGTCGCGGGGCCGTGAATGCGGATCTGGACATGGTCTACAGCTATTTCCCGCGCCTCAAGGAACGTCGGCGCAGCCAAGCCGGCTATACCTCGGGAGGCGAGCAGCAGATGACCGCGATCGGCCGGGCGCTGATGAGCCGACCGGGCATGATCCTGCTCGACGAGCCGTCGATGGGCCTCGCGCCGCAGCTGGTGGAACAGATCTTCGAGATCGTGAAATCAGTGAACGAGAACGAGAAGGTCACCTTCCTGCTGGCCGAGCAGAACACGAATGTCGCGCTCCGCTACGCCCATTACGGCTACATCCTCGAATCTGGCCGCGTGGTAATGGACGGCCCGGCCGAGGCGCTGCGCGAGAACCCGGATGTGAAAGAGTTCTACCTCGGTATGGCCGAGGAGGGCCGCAAATCCTTCCGCGAGGTGCGCAGCTATCGCCGCCGGAAACGCTGGCTGAGCTAACCCCCTCACAGGTCCAGCGACAGCAGAGGATAGCGCCCCGCGATCCCCGGACTGCGCGGGCTTGTTGTCTGGTCTCTGATCACGCTCTGGCTGCCGCGCAGTAGATTTGAATGGGTGCTGCGATGGCCGGTGCCATCGTCCTGAGTGTCGATCTCAACCACCTGCTCATCAACGTCTCGATGCGCATGGCGCTCTCCGAGAGCCGGCTCCTCGCCGTCGCGCCCTCAGCCCTTCACTGCATCATTGCGCTGTACCGTTGAAGCGGGATGGCGCTCCTCTCGCTCCTGCCCGTGGCCGCGTTGCGCCCGCTGCCGGCTGAGACCTGTCGCTGGGCCCGGCCTGTTCGTGCTTGGCGCCAGCCTCCTCTGCCCCCGCCCCGGAGCGCCACGTGAGCGCGCGCCCCAAAACAGGACATGACCTTGGGTGACCGTTCACGAATGTTTCGTGACACCCTGAATGTGATCACAATTTCGGCTTTTCACGCCTGATCATCTCTTGCTCACCGGAATGCGCCATGATTGCGAGACGTTATGAGCAGATGTCGGGGATGGTCCTCGGCAGCATCCACGAACCGAGAACAGGTACGGGACCTATGGGCAGCGTTTTCTCAGCAACTCCGGTGCTGACCGATGAGCAGCGGTCGGTGCTTCGCAAACTCCGACGCCCCTGTGCGGCGAGCATGGCCGAGCCTTGCAGGGCTGCGGCCGAGAGCATGATCGATCTGGGCCTCGTCGAGGTCTCCTCCGGCAGCCTCGCGCTCACCGGCCTCGGCAAGCGCATCGCGGCAAACCTAGACGGCAGCTGATCCGAGCGTAGCAGGCCCTCGCGCCACCATCTGTCCGGTGGCGAGCCGGCGTCGTTCGTCTTGCGTTCGCAACGGAAAGCCGGCTACCAAACCGCTGGTGCAGGCTAGCGGAGCGGGACCATGACCGAGCATTACGACGCCCTGGAAACCCGCAGCCAGGACGAGCGCGAGGCCTCGCAGTTCGAGGGTCTGCGCACACAGCTGCGCGACACCACGGCCCCCGCCTTGCTCGAGCGTCTCGCAGGCGCCAATCTCGATGCGCTGACCGATCGCATGGCACTCGCTGCCCTGCCGGTACTGCGCAAGGCCGATCTCGTGGCCATGCAGCAGGCGGCGCCCCCCTTCGGCGGGTTCGCCGCGCGTCCGCCCGAGGACTACGATCATCTCTTCCAATCCCCAGGCCCGATCTATGAGCCGGGGATGAGCCAGGTGCCCGACTGGTGGCGCTTTGCCCGCGCGCTCCACGCCGCCGGCATCCGGCGCGGCGACCGCGTCCTCAACTGCTTCGGCTATCACCTCACCCCGGCAGGGATCATGCTCGCCTCAGGGGCAGCCGCCCTTGGCACTGCCGTGATCCCCGGCGGGGTCGGCAACACCGAAGCGCAGGCCGCGGCTGCCGCCGACATTGGAGCAAGCGCCTATGTCGGCACGCCAGACTTTCTCAAGACGCTGCTCGAGAAGGCGGAAACGCTCGGCCGTCCGCTCTCGATCACCAAGGCCTGGGTCTCGGGCGGGGCCCTCTTCCCCTCCCTGCGCGCCGGCTACCTCGACCGCGGGATCACCTGTCTACAGGGCTATGCCACCGCTGATCTCGGCAACATCGCCTATGAGACGCTCGCCGATGGGGCGCTTTGCGACGGCATGGTCGTCGATGAAGGCGTGATCCTCGAGATCCTGCGCCCTGGCACGGCGGACCCGGTCGCCTCGGGGGAGGTTGGCGAGGTGGTCGTCACGCTCCTCAACGCCGATTATCCGCTCCTCCGCTTCGCCACAGGCGATCTCTCGGCCGTGATCGACGGCACCAGCCCCTGCGGGCGCACAGGGCCCCGCATCCGCGGCTGGATGGGCCGGGCGGACCAGACCACCAAGGTCAAGGGCATGTTCGTGCGCCCCGAGCAGATCGCCGAGATCACACGGCGCCATCCCGAGATCCGCAAAGCCCGCCTCACAGTGACCCGCGTGCATGACCAGGACGTGATGGACCTCGCCATCGAGACGGCCGATCACGGCATCGCCACGGTCGTGGGTGAGAGCCTGCGTGATGTCTTGAAGCTCCGTGGGGAGGTCACACCGGT
>JBCCLX010000251.1:0-6817 GCA_039026635.1 Pseudomonadota bacterium | reverse complement strand
CGGGCGCTACGGCCACACCGTGGACAAGAGCCTCGCCATGGCCCTGATCGAACCCGACCTGGCCACGGCCGGCACCGCGCTCAGCACCCATGTCGTCGGCGTCGAACGCGCAAGCACCGTGATCCCTGCCTCCCCCTACGATCCCGAGGGCCGCGTGATGCGCGCTTGAAACGGCGCGCGCCTGCCACACGGAGCGGCCTCCCTCGCCCGCGTCATCGGGCGGCTGCAATGCCATGGCAAGGATCTTCTGGTGTCACATCCGTCCCGAGTGCCCGTTCATAAGGGTCCCGGGAGGTGTGGCCGCCAGCAATAGTCCTTTGGCGACAGACACTTCAATTGTAAGGTTTCGTATAACGTTCACCAGGGAGAGGCTTTATGAGCGTGATCGAAGACACCACCCGTCTGCTTGCAAGCATCGGGGATCAGTTAAACCTCGCCCGGGTCGTTGCCGATGAGTATTCGGCCAGCTGGCTTATCAATGTCGATGACCGCCGCACGATCGTGATTGATCTGAACGGCGCGCACGACAGCCTGATGATCACCTCGGCCGTGGCCGTCCCCCACCCGGACCGCAAGCTCACCTACATGGAGATGATGCTTCAGTATAATCATCAGTGGCAGGAGACCGATGGCGTGCGCTTCTCCATTGAGCCCACGACGGGCGAGGCAACCCTCATCTACGAAATGCCGCTGCTCAACGTGGACGAGGAGCAGCTTGTCATCGTGCTCGAGAACTTTATCGAGCACTGCGAAACCTGGCGCGTTCTGCTCCAAAGCGCTGGCAAAAACGGCGCGCATCCCGATGGCGATGACGCCATGATGATGCGCGTCTGAGCGCCGGTTTGCGGGAGAGGAGCGAGGTATGAAGGTTACCGGGAACGTCACCCTGACCGGCATCATGGATGCCGCCAAGGACACCAAAACTGGCGCGGACAAGAAGTTGCTGTCGAAGGACGGCCAGGAAGTGCATACGCACGCCAAATTCAAAATGCATCGCTTTGGTAACGATGCGGCCAAGGAGCGGGCCGAAAAGGCGGAGAAGGGCCTGCAGGTTGTCAAAAACGCGATCAGCAATGAGTTCGCTCACCTCGGGATTGAGAACCTTGGCAGCAAGGTGATCGCCAATCTCACGGCCAAAGGGCATGATTTCAGTGGCGGCATTCTGGTCGGTGATCTGGCCGCAGTGAAAGCCGAGGTCGACCGCATCGCCGAAATGCGGACCGATATCAACGACGCAAACTTGGCCTTCCCTAAAGGCGGCTACGATATGGGCCTTGGCGCCGGTCCAGCGGATGGCAATCTCGTCCTACGTCTGCTCGACGCGGCGGGGGATCAGAGCGCGCCAGAGGAGATCCGGGAGGCGGCAAAGAAGTCGCTGGCAGGCATGTTAGAGCGTGCCAGCAAAGAGCCGAGCGATGCCGCACAGCTGCTGAAAAAGCCCGGTGCACCGAGTGGCCGCAAGTACCTCGAAACCGCCCAGATCGGGCAAGTCTTCGACCTTAGGGACAAAGACGGCGCCGCACTCGTCTCTAATGAGACGATGAGAAACTTCGCCCTTTCCGCCCTCAAGCAGGAGGCGTCCGACATCATGGGCGCTGGCGGGGACGGCAAGGCGCTCTTCCGGGGAAAGACGGGGGCAAGCCTCTGCCTCTCCGCAACCCTTCCCCGGCTCGATGGGGGCGCGATCACGAAAGTTGGCAAGGACATCGCCGCGGAACTCAAGACCCAGAAGTCTTACGATACCGCAGCCTATATGATGGATCAGAAAATTGGGGCGATGGCGCTCAAGGGCATGCCCGAGTCGGCCGACTTTCTCGGCAAAGTCGCTAACCTTGTGGACAGCACTTTCAAACACCTCAACAAGGACGAGGACGATCCAACCAAGTTGCGACCGGGCCAGATGTTGGGCAAGGATTTCTGTGTCAACGCACTCGTCCTGCGCGGCGTGAACCCTCAGATCCAATCAACAATCATCGACCTAAAGGCGAACCCAGGACAGCGCAAAATCGCGTTGACGGCGATGCAGGTGCTCCAACAGGCGACAGCGCCCGGTGGCGGGATCACTGCGAACAAGGCGCTCAGCGCAGCCTTTCAGGAAAGCTCTGCCGGCCTTGCCGCCTTGCGCGACACCCTCTTTGACTAGACTGTTGGTCGCCTTGCGGGCCACGCCCTCGCCCGATCACCCCTGGGCGACAGCAATACGCCCCGCCCTGCCGTCCTGCCTTCGAGGCGGGACAGCGAGGGCGGCGTGAGCGATCGGTCGTAAGAGCCGGCAGAGCCGCCGTTGCAGGGACCTCCCTCATAGGCTATCGTCGTGATTACTCCGCGGCCATCCTCGGCCGCGCGGCGCTCAGCAGGGCTGCGATCTCTGGGCGGCAGGAGCCGCAGTTGGTGCCGGCCTGCAGGGCGCGGCAGATGGCGTCGAGATCGGCAAGCCCGTCCTCTTGGATTGCGGCCAGGATCGTGTTGACGCCGACCGAGAAACAGCCGCAGACCGTCGCCCCTGGATCCGGCCGGCCCGCACCGGCACGTCCGGCGAGAAGATCCGGGCCGGTCCAGGGCGCGCCCAGCGCCTCTGCCAAGACGCCGCGGCTGACGGCAACGGGGCTCGGACCCGCGAAGAAGGCCCCCACCAGGCGCTGATCCTCGATCACAGCGAGCCGATAGAGACCTGCCGCCGCATCGGCAAATTCGACGACCTGTCCCGCCGCATGGGCCTCCAGCAGCCCGCGCGCGAAGACACCCCAGTCCGTTGGCACAATCCCGCCCGCTACCTCAGCCTGCCAACCAGTGCCCAGGCGCGCGCGGGCCCAGTAGTCGGTCTCGGGTCTAAGCTCGCGCTGCCCTATCGCGAGGCCGTACCAGGCCGCATCGAAGGGTCGAAGACGCACAGGCTGGGCCTTGCTCTCGGGCTGACCGGAATAGGGGTCGAGGGCTGCACCCACCAGCGTGTCGACCAGCGCGCGCTTGGCCCATTGGCTGGTCCAATGCATCGGCACAAAAACCGTGCCCGGTTGGCCGCGATCCGTGATCAGCGCGCGGACGACGATGCTGGCATAGGGGCTCTCGAGCGTGACGAGCGACGCAGGTTGGATCCCGAGCGATGCGGCATCGGCGGGATGGATCTCGGCATAGGGCTCGGCCATATGGCGGCTGAGGCGCGCGGACTTTGCCGTCCGCGTCATGGTGTGCCAATGATCCCGCACCCGCCCTGTGTTGAGGATCAGCGGATAGTCCGGCGAGGGCGCCGCCGCTGGCGGGCGGTGTTCAACGGCCCGCATCACCCCTCGCCCATGGGGGGTGGCAAACCCGCCCGCGGCGAAGAAGCGGCCGCCCGGCGTGCGCCCAGCCGGGACCGGCCATTGGATCGGGGCGAGCGCCTCGTAAGCCGCCTCATCGAGATCCGCGAGACCGGTGATATCGAAGAGAGCACCCAGACCCGCGGCCACACCCGAGAGCGCGGCATGCTCACGAAAGACCGCCGCCGGGCTCTCGAAATCGAAGGCCGCCCCCCAGCCCATGGCCGTCGCCACATCGGCGATGATCTGCCAATCCGGCCGCGCCAGCCCCGGGGCAGGCAGGAACGGTCGCTGGCGGGAGATGCAGCGCTCGGAGTTCGTGACCGTGCCGGACTTCTCCCCCCAGGCCGTCGCAGGCAGCAGAACATCCGCGCAGGCCGTCGTATCGGTCTCGGCCAGGATGTCGGAGACGACGACGAAGGGGCAGGCGCGGATCGCCTCGGCCACATCGCCCGCTTGCGGCAGGCTAACCGCAGGATTGGTCGACATGATCCAAAGCGCTTTGATCTGCCCGTCGGCACAGGCGCGGAAGAGATCGACGGCCTTCAGACCGGGCTTCTCGCAGATCCTGGGCGCGTCCCAGAAATCCTGCACGGCCGCGCGGTGGTCGGCGTTCTCGATGGCCAGATGGGCGGCCAGCATATTGGCGAGCCCGCCCACTTCGCGCCCGCCCATGGCGTTGGGCTGACCGGTGACCGAAAAGGGCCCCATCCCCGGGCGCCCGATGCGCCCAGTGGCGAGATGGCAGTTGATGATCGCATTGACCTTATCGGTCCCGGCCGCGGATTGATTGACCCCCTGGCTGAACACCGTCACCGTCTTCTCATGGCGCAGGAAGAGATCGCAGAAGGTCTCGATCTCATGCTCGCTGAGCCCGGTGCGCGCCATCGCATCGGTCAAATCCGTCTTGCGCGCAGCCTCCAAAGCCTCCGCAGCCCCGCTCACATGGGCGAGCAGATAGGCCGCATCGGTGGAGCCGGTGCTGTCAATGCGGGCGAGGAGATAGTTGAAGAGCGCGACATCCGATCCGGGCGCGAGGCGCAGCTCCAAATCGGCAAGCTCCGAGGTCGCGGTGCGCCTCGGATCGACGACCACGACCTTCATCTCGGGCCGTGCGGCCCGCGCGGCGGCCAAGCGTTGGTAGAGGACGGGGTGGCACCAGGCGAGGTTGGAGCCAACGAGGACGACGAGATCAGCCTCCTCCAGATCCTCATAGCAGCCGGGGACCATGTCGGCACCGAAGGCCCGCTTATGGCCCGCAACCGTGGAGGCCATGCAGAGCCGCGAGTTGGTGTCGATATTGGCCGAGCCGATGAAGCCCTTCATCAGCTTGTTGGCGACGTAGTAGTCCTCGGTCAGGAGCTGGCCGGAGACATAGAAGGCGACGCTATCGGGCCCGTGCTCGGCGATGGCGGCGCTGAACCGCTCGGCCACCAGGGCGATGGCCTCATTCCAGTCGGTTTCTTGGCCATGGATGCGCGGGGCCAGGAGGCGACCCTCCATGTCGATCGTCTCACCGAGTGCCGAGCCCTTTGAGCAGAGGCGCCCGTAGTTCGCCGGGTGGTTTGGATCCCCCTCGATGGTGGCGCCGCCCTGCCCGTCCGGCCGCGCAACGACGCCACAGCCGACCCCGCAATAGGGACAGGCTGTGCAGACGCCCGGTCGTTCGGCCTTCACGCAGCCCTCCGCGCGGCCATTGCCGCCGGCGTGATCCGAGGTTCGCCCGGACCGACGGCGCCCGCCGCCGCCAAGGCCCACCGCCCCGCGGCACTCGTCATCTGACCCTTCGAGATGCCGTTGCAGCCGCAGACCTCTGCCTCATCCGGCAAGGCTGCAACGGCCACCATAGGGTCGAGGGGGGGCCCTCCCGCAAAAGCCGGCCCGAAGATCAGCGTTTCGCGCATGGTCGAGATATCCGTGCCGTCCTTGATATGGCCGAAGAACCAATTGCCATCGGCCGTCTCGCCATAGAGGACGGCGCCGATGAGCCTGTCCTCCTCGATGACGAGGCGCTTGTAGATCCCACGGGCGGGATCGCGGAGCACGATGTCCTCGCGCCCCTTGCCCTCGGCAAAATCGCCCGCGGAGAAGAGATCGACGCCGGTGACCTTGAGCTTCGTGGCCGTCAGCGAGCCCGCGTAGGCGGCCTCAGCCCCCGACAGCGTCTCAGCCGCCACCTTGGCCATATCGTAGAGCGGCGCGACCAGCCCATAGCAGGTGCCGCGATGCTCCACGCATTCACCGACGGCGACGATGCGTTCATCCGAGGTCCTCATCTGGTCGTCCACGACGATGCCGCGACCGCAATCGAGACCCGCCGCCGCTGCGAGCTGCGTTGCCGGGCGGATGCCAACGGCCATGCAGACGAGATCGGCTGGGATCTCGGTGCCATCGTCGAGCCGCACGGCCTCGACATGAGTCGTGCCGACGATCTCATGGGTGTTGGCCCGGCAGTGGATCGTGATCCCGCGGCTCTCGAGTTCGCGTTGGAGCAGATGGCCGGCTGCGGGATCGAGCTGGCGCTCCATCAGATGCGGCATCAGGTGCAGGACCGTCACCGCCATGCCCCGCAGGCGCAGCCCGGCCGCCGCTTCGAGGCCCAGCAGACCGCCGCCGATCACCACCGCCCGCGCCCCGGGGCGCTGAGCCGCCGCGATCATCGCATTCGTATCGTCCAGATCGCGATAGGTGACGACACCCGGCAGGTCGCGTCCCGGCACGGGGATGATGAAGGGCGCAGAGCCCGTGGCGATCACCAGCTTGTCGTAGGGCGTCTCGCCGGCATCGCTCACCACCACGCGGCGCGCCCGATCGATCTCCGTGACCGGCTCGCCGAAGCGGCAGGTCACGCCCTGCTCGGCATACCAGTCGGCCGTATGGGTGACGATCTCTTCAAAGCTCTTCTCGCCCGAGAGCACGGGGGAGAGCATGATGCGGTTGTAGTTGCCCCGCGGCTCGGCGCCGAAGAGCGTGACGTCGTAGCGCCCCGGCGCCTGCTCGAAGAGATGCTCCAGCAGCCGCCCCGAGGCCATGCCGGCACCGATGACAACCAGTCTATCAGCCATGGCTCACTCCGCCGCCACGGTCTTGGAGGGGGCCGCCTTGGCATAGGCGCTCGTCACCATGGCCTCGGAGACCTGCGCATAGGCCGCCTCCCACGCCGCGCGCGTCTCCACGTCGAAGGCCTCGTCCAGGCTTTGGGCAAGGGTGAAGATCAGCGCCTCCCCGATGGGGCCATACATCGCCGGCGTCATCCCTTGGGCGACGAGACGTCCGGCCAGATCACGAGCCACGGGGACCACCCCCTCCCAGTCGGTGAGACCGTGGACAAGCGTGGTGAGCACCTCCATCAGCTGCTGGCCCTCGACCGCCATCTCGCCCTTGAAGAGCGCCTGCATCTGCGCGTCCTCCGCAAAGAGACGGGCGAAGAAGAGCTCCCCGGCGAGGCCTGAGATGGGCTCGATATGGCGGAAGCTGGTCTGCACCAGCTCGATCTCGCGAACGGTCAGGGTCATCGG
>JBCCLX010000250.1:0-6824 GCA_039026635.1 Pseudomonadota bacterium | reverse complement strand
GCCGGCGCTGCGACGGCGCGGGCTTTGATTGTGACCCTCAACATGCGGGATTTTCCGGCCCGGCGTTTGACGCCTCATGGCCTTGAGGCCGTCCATCCCGATGGGCTGCTCTGGGGGCTGCTGGAGGAGGAGACCGAGCGTTTTGTGCCTGTCGTCGGCAACGCGCTGGCCGATCTGGCTCGGCCGGTCGGCGATGGGGCTGGCGGGCGCAACGCGCTCAAGCGCGCGGGGCTTGGTCGGCTCGGGAAAGCATGGGCGGCGCAGATGGCTTGAGCACGGCGGTTCTGCGGATGGTTGCGTCTCGGTCTTTGACATCGGCTGTGCCCTGGCGCTTCCTCCGCCCCCGAGGACTGCGAGGGGAGGAACCATGAAGACGCTGTCGGAGATGCCGCTGATCGAGCCGGGCTGCACGGTCGTGAACTCGACGGTGGGCCGCTATACCGAGCTGCAGGCGGGCACGACGCTCCTCAACACCGCGTTCGGCGATTACTCCTACACTGCCGGCGCCTGCGATATCGCCAATGCGACGGTCGGCAAATTCGTGAACATCGCGAGCTATGTGCGCATCGGGGCGACGGATCATCCGATGAGCCGGGCCTCGCAGCACCATTTCCTCTATCGCTCGGCGATGTATTTCGAGGATGCGGAGGATGACGCGGCGTTTTTCGAGGCGCGGGCGGCGCGGCGTACGGTGATCGGGCATGACGTGTGGCTTGGCCATGCCTCGATGATCAAGCCGGAGGTGACGGTCGGCCATGGGGCCGTTGTGGGTGCGGGGGCGGTAGTGACGCGCGATGTGGCGCCCTACACGATCGTGGCCGGCAACCCCGCCCGCCTGATCCGCGAGCGTCATCCGCCCGCAGTTGCCGAGCGCCTGATGGCGCTTGGCTGGTGGGATTGGGATCATGGGCAGCTGCGGGCGGCGCTTGAGGATTTTCGGGCGCTGGAGGCGGCGGCGTTTCTCGAGAAATACGGTGGTTGAACAGGGTGGGGGGCGCTGTCGGACGCCCCGGCTTCGCGGGCTGGCGCCCGCTCAGCGGCCCGCCCGCCAGCCGCGCCCCCTTTTTGGGCCTGTCCCTGTGGTGGCTTTGGAGGGGCGTTGACCGCTGTGATTGCCGCTCCACAGACTGGGACGGCTTGAGCGCAGGAGGAAGTGATGGAGGTGAGGCCGATTACGGGGACCATCGGTGCCGAGATCGAGGGGGTCGATCTGGCTCAGCCGCTCTCTGAGGATCTGGCGGAGGCCCTGCGTGCGGCTCTGGCCGAGCATCTTTTGATCGTTTTGCGCGGTCAGGCGGTGGGGCCAGATCGGCAGCGCGCGATCACGCGCGTCTTTGGCGAGCCGGCGGTGAACCCATATGCGCCGGGTCCCGCGGCGCATCCTGAGATGACCCGGATCGTGAAGGAGGCGGCGGAGCGGACGGGTGTTTTCGGCGGTGGGTGGCATTCGGATTTGAGCTTTTTGGAGCGTCCGCCGCGAGGCTCGGTCCTGCAGGCCGTGGAGGTGCCGCCTTTCGGCGGAGATACGATGTGGGCGAGCATGCAGGCGGCCTGGGAGGCGCTGCCCGAGCCTCTGAAGCTGCTGCTCGAGGGGCGCGATGCGGTGCATGTGGGCAAGCCCTATGGGATCAAATGGGCGCCGCCTGTGGAAGAGCAGGCGATGAAGGGCTCGACCCGGCGTGGGGATCCGGTGGCGGATGAGGAGCGGTTTCATCCCGCCGTCTTGGTGCATCCCGTCACCGGACGGCGCGCGCTTTATCTGAACCCGACCTATGTGATCCGGTTGGACGGCTTGTCGGAGGAGGAAAGCCGGCCGATCTTGGCGCAGGTATTTGCCCATGCGGCGTTGCCGGAGTTCTGTTGCCGGTTGCGCTGGGAGGCGGGCACGCTGGCGGTTTGGGACAATTTCGCGACGCAGCACTATGCGATCAACGACTATCACGGGTTTCGCCGGGAGATGCGGCGATCGACTTTTCAGGGGGCCGTGCCGCGGGCCTTTGCGGCCTGAGGGGTGCTTTCGGGCTCAGGTGGGCTGGGGCGCGCTGGGAGGCGCCCCGGCTTCGCGGGCTGGCGCCCGCTCAGCGGCCCGCCCACCAGCCGCGCCCTGGTGCGGGTGATTGGGGCCCAGGACCGGCGCTGTGGAGCGGCCTTGAAATCTTTAGTTTGTTGTCGGCTCCGCCATCAGGCGGGGTAGGGCGTTGCGATGGATCTCGGAAAGCTCTGCGAGCGGAATGGTCTCGATGCCAAGGCGCAGGCAGGGTCCGCCGGTTTCGCCGAGCAGGCGGGCGGTGAGGCCGCGGGTGCTCAGAAAGCTCAGCAGGGCCGGGGCATCGCGGCTCGCCAGCAGGTAGCGCGCCTGGTCTTCGCCGAAAAACCAGGCGAGCGGATCCATCGCGGGCTCGGCTTCGAGCGACAGGCCGTGCCCGGCCGCAAGGGCCATCTCAGCGGCGGCGATCGCGAGCCCGCCGTCGGAGAGATCATGGGCGGCACTGACGAGGCCCTGGCCCGCCGCGGCGCGCAGGGCCTCGCCGGTTGCGCGCTCGACGGCCAGATCGACGGGAGGTGCGGGGCCTTCTGCGCGGGCGTCGAGCTCCCAGAGTAGGGCGGATTGGCCGAGATGCCCGGTCGTTGCGCCAAGCAGAACGAGGGCCTCTCCCGGTCCTGGCGCCAGTGGGATACGGTTGTCGAGGTGCTCGAGCAGGCCCACGGCGCCGATCGTCGGCGTCGGGAGGATCGCGCGGCCCTCGGTCTCGTTGTAGAGCGAGACATTGCCGGAGACGACGGGCATATCGAGGGCGCTGCAGGCCCGCCCGATGCCGCGGATGCAGCCCACGAACTGGCCCATGATCTCGGGCCGCTCGGGATTGCCGAAATTGAGGTTGTCAGTCACAGCCAGGGGACGCGCGCCGGTGGCGCAGAGGTTGCGATAGGCCTCGGCGACGGCCTGAGCGCCACCGGTCTCGGGATCGGCGGCGCAGTAGCGGGGGGTCACATCCGCCGTGAGGGCGAGGGCCTTCTCTGTGCCGTGGACGCGGACGACGGCTGCATCGGAGCCCGGGCCTGTGACCGTGTCGGCCATCACCGTGTTGTCATACTGCTCCCAGACCCAGGCGCGCGAGCCGAAGGAGGGCGACGCGAGCAGGCGACGGAGCGCGGCGCCGGGGCTGATCTCAGGGAGCGGGCCGAGGGGCGCTGGCGGGGGGGACGGCGCATGGGGTCGATCGTACTCGGGGGCGGTGCCGGAGAGGGCTGCAAGCGGCAGATCCGCTTTGATGTCACCCCCATGGCGCACCAGGAACCGATCCTCGGCGATCGTCTCCCCGACCACGGCGAAATCCAGGTCCCATTTGTCGAAGATGGCGCGGGCTTCGGCCTCTTTCTCGGGGCGCAGGACCATGAGCATCCGCTCCTGGCTCTCCGAGAGCATCATCTCATAGGCGGTCATCGCGTCTTCGCGGCAGGGCACGGCGTCGAGATCGAGGGCCACGCCGAGAGTGCCTTTGTCGCCCATTTCCACGGCCGAGCAGGTCAGGCCCGCAGCACCCATATCCTGGATCGAGACGACAGCACCTGAGGCCATGAGTTCGAGACAGGCCTCTAGGAGGCGTTTCTCGGTGAAGGGGTCGCCGACCTGGACGGTGGGGCGCTTCTCCTCCGCATCCTCGCCGAACTCCGCCGAGGCCATGGTGGCGCCACCCACGCCGTCGCGCCCCGTCTTGGCACCGAGGTAGACGACCGGGCGGCCGATGCCGGAGGCGGCGGAGTAGAAGATCGCGTCGGCGCGGGCGAGGCCGACGGCCATGGCGTTGACGAGACAGTTGCCATTGTAGGCTGGGTGAAAGCGGAGTTCGCCGCCGACCGTCGGCACCCCGAAGGCGTTGCCATAGCCGCCGATGCCGGCGACGACGCCTGAGAGGAGCGCGCGGGTTCGGGGATGATCCGGGGCGCCGAAGCTGAGCGCGTTCAGCGCTGCAATCGGTCGCGCCCCCATCGTGAAGACATCGCGCAGGATGCCTCCGACGCCTGTCGCCGCGCCCTGATAGGGTTCGATGAAGCTCGGGTGGTTGTGGCTCTCCATCTTGAAGACCACGGCAAGCCCATCGCCGATATCGACGACGCCCGCATTCTCGCCCGGGCCGCAGATCACCTGCGGGCCTGTCGTCGGCAGGGTGCGCAGCCATTTCTTGGACGATTTATAGGAGCAGTGCTCGTTCCACATGGCCGAGAAGATGCCGAGTTCGGTGAAACTCGGGGGCCGGTCGAGAAGCTCGAGGATGCGCGCGTATTCTTCGGGCTTCAGACCGTGCTCTGCCGCCAGAGCCTGGTTGACCTCGGGCTCCACCGGCGCTGCCCGACGAGGCACGCTTTCCGTGTCCTGCATGGGCGCCATGGGCTAGCCCTGAGCGGCGGGCGTGGCCTCGGCCATCGGCGTCGTCACGGGCGCATCGGGATCGAGCGCCGGGCAGGCGATCTCGCCCCCGCGCTCGGCACGCTCGAGATGCTCGATCAACCGCCGGCTCTGTTCCTCATTGGTCATCGCCGCGCCGGAGAGGCGCAGGCGAGCCAGGTTCTCGGGCACGCCATAGGGGATGAAGTCGACCACGAGCAGATCTTCGCTCGCGCCCGTGAGCACGATGCGCCCGCTCGCCCGCTCGACGATCATGGCATCGGCCTGCAGCACCCCGTCGAGCCAGCAGCGCGCGGCGACCTCCTCGACGAAGGGCTTGGCATCGGGCGTGGGCAGGCCGAGTTCCAGCGTGATCTCCGGGCCTTCCGCCAGCGGATAGGGCGGCGGGCCGGGCGGGATGTCGGTGGTCTCGTAGAGGGCGCCATCGGCACAGGCCGAGAGGCCAAGGGTAAGGGCCAGAAGGGCGGCATGGATCGGGCGTGGCATTCTGGCCTTCCTTCTCAGCTATCCTGCATCGCGGCGACGAGGCTCTCGAAAACACGCGCCCCGTCGCTGCCGCCGAGCGCTGGATCCGCCATGCGCTCGGGATGCGGCATCATTCCCAACACACGGGCGTTCTCGCTCAGAATGCCGGCGATGTCACGCATCGAACCATTGGGATTTGCATCCGGGGCAGGGTGACCATTGGCGGCCACATAGCGGAAGGCAACGCGCCCCTCGCCCTCAAGCCGATCGAGAAGCGCGTCCTCGGCGACGAAGCAGCCGTCGTGATGCGCAACGGGCACGCTCAGCAGGCTCTCCGGCGCACAGGTATGCGTGAAGGGGCTCTGGGTGTTGAGGACCTTCAGATGCACCGTGCGACAGACGAACTTGAGCCCTGCGTTGCGCATGAGGGCACCGGGCAGGAGACCGGCTTCGATGAGCACCTGCCAGCCATTGCAGATCCCAAGCACGAGGCCGCCGCGGGCGGCATGGGCGCGGACGGCCTCCATGATCGGGGCATGGGCGGCGATGGCACCGCAGCGCAGATAATCCCCAAAGGAAAAGCCACCGGGGATGGCCACAAGATCGAGGGGCGGCAGGCTCGTGTCCTTGTGCCAGACCATCGCTGGCGCGATGCCCGTGGCCTGATGCAGCGCCACGGCCATGTCGCGATCACAGTTCGAGCCGGGAAAGACGATGACACCGGTGCGCATTACGCCCTCTTGGCTTACGCCGGCCCCTGCCAGCCACCTTGGCCGAAGCCGACCGCTGCGGGCGAACCGCTCTGGACGCTGCCTCCCTGCACGGCAGAAGCGCTGATGTCCAGCCAAAAGCCTTACAGTTGCCGCACCGTCACTCAGCGCAGCATCAGAGAGGCATCAGCAATGACGGCTCGGCTTAATCCAGGATTTCGATGGTGAAATCCTCGATCACACCGTTTGCCAGCAGGGTCTCAGCCATGCGCTCCACATCACGTTCGGCTTTGACTGGATTGTCCTCGGTCAGATCAAGTTCGATGATCTTCCCCTGGCGGGCGCCACGCACAGTATCAAATCCAAGAGTGCGAAGCGCATTTGCAATAGCAGCGCCCTGCGGGTCCAGGACGCCTGTCTTCAGAGTAACAGTTACGAGGGCTTTCATGGCCGCTTTCCAATAGCTTTCCGATGCACTACGCCCGGCGCAGCCCTAGGACAACCCGCGATTGTTGCTCGGGGATCCGTCTCGCAGCAGATGTGAGGCCATTCTGCCGACAGAAAGGTTCCGTCACGGCACTTTTGAAGATTTTAGCTCCAAAACCGGCGTGTCCCCGCGACGGATCATCAGCATGATGAGATGGCCAAGCAGCACCCCATTGAGGATGTGCCAGATGAAATGCGTGCCGAGCGTAAAGTGGGCACAGACGGGGTTATCCATGGCCCGAGCGGTGAGCGAGAACGCGAAGATCACGCCCCCAACGATCAACCCGGGCCCGGCCGGGTGGTTTTTCCAGATGAGCCAAGCGCCCACGCCGAGCAGCATGACGAGGGCGGGGAAATAGCTGACGGAGCCCCCGACGAGGTCGAAGAGCAGGATCCGAAAGATCGTTGAGAGGCCCACGAAGCCGAACATCAGAAGGATTGTGGCGACCGCACAGTTGACGATGCTGAGCCCGACATAGCGCCGCATCGAGATCGCGAAATAGGCGAGAATGAAGATCAGGATCGGCAGCGTGTCGGTCATCGCCGCCCAGACCGTGGCGAAGGTGTGAAAGAGCGTCGAGCCGATGCCGATCGCCGTCAGGTTCACCAACAGAAAGCCGATCGTGACATCCAATCGGTCGAGTTGTTTGGCCAGGCGATAGGCGAGATAGGCCGCGATCAGAAAGGCGATGTTCGTCACCGCATTAAGCGGCTCGGCGAAGAACGCCTCCGACATTCGCTCGCAATAGCCATCG
>JBCCLX010000249.1:0-6831 GCA_039026635.1 Pseudomonadota bacterium | reverse complement strand
TGCTCAGAAAGGCCGCCGAGCGAACCGTCGACGGCCTCTGGTCCGCCATCGGCCGCATCGTCGATCTCTTCACCCCGACCGAATGCCGAAACTACTTCACCGCATGCGGCTACGATCCAGATTGATGGGATTCCGCTCTAGGGGCGGATCGTCCCCTGACCTTCCACCAGATACTTGAAGCTCGTGAGCTGATCAGCCCCCACCGGTCCCCGCGCATGCATCTTGCCTGTCGCGATCCCGATCTCGGCCCCCATCCCGAACTCGCCCCCATCGGCGAACTGTGTCGAGGCGTTGCGCATCAGGATCGCACTGTCGAGGCCCGCAAAAAACCGCTCGGCAACCGCATCGTCCTCGGTGAGGACAGCTTCGGTGTGCTGCGAGCCATAGGCCCGGATATGGGTGATCGCGCCCTCGACCCCGTCGACAACGCACGCCGCGATGTCCAGGTCCAGATACTCATGGCCCCAATCCGCCTCCTGCGCGGGGATCACACCCTCGGCCATCGCCTGAACGCCCGCGCAGCCGTGCACGCGCACGCCCGCCTGAAGAAGCGCTTGAACCGCCACCGGCCCCAGTTCCGAGGCACGATCGATCAACAGGCATTCCGCCGCCCCACAGACGCCCGTGCGCCGCGTCTTGGCGTTCAAGATCACCGAGACGGCCGTCGCCGGATCGGCGGCGGCATCGAGGTAGACGTGACAGATCCCCTCGAGATGCGCGAAAACCGGCACCCGCGCCTCACGCTGGACCAGACCGACAAGGCTCGCCCCTCCGCGCGGCACGATCACATCAATGCTCTCGGTCATCCGCAGCATTTCCGCGACAGACGCCCGATCGCGCACCGGCACGCGCTGGATCGCCTCACCCGGCAGACCCGCAGCCTCGAGCCCGGCGACCAGACAGGCATGGATGGCGCCCGCACTCTCGAAACTCTCCGACCCACCGCGCAGGATCGCGGCATTGCCGGATTTCAGGCAGAGCCCGCCCGCATCGGCCGTTACGTTCGGCCGGCTCTCATAGATCACACCGATCACGCCCAAAGGCGTCGCCACGCGCCGAATGCGCAGGCCCGAGGGCACTGTCCAATCCGCAAGCACGCGCCCAACCGGATCGACCTGGCCCGCCACCGTGCGCAGACCCTCCGCCATGCCCGCAATCCGCGCGTCGTTCAGCTCCAGCCGATCGAGTTTAGCGCCGCTCAGCCCATTGGCGACGGCCGCCTCCATATCCGCGGCATTGGCTGTGGCGATGGCATCTCGGCGATCCATGATCGCCTCAGCCGCGGCGGTGAGTGCGGCGTTCTTCGTGGCGCTATCCACCTCAGCCAGGACTGCGGCCGCAGCCTTCGCCCGCGCACCGATGGCGGCCATCACGGCCGGGATGTCGAGCCTCTCGTTCATGCGTCTTCTCCCTGGCCGGACACCACCGCGCGGTCCCTCTCCCATATCACCATATCGTCGGCATGGGCGAGCGCGCTGCGCCCTGGATATCCGAGCACCTCGGCGATCCGATCGGATTTGAGGCCGATGAGCCGTCGCGCCTCGCCCGCCGAATAGCCCGCTAGCGCTGTGCCGAGCGTGCCCTCGGGCCCGACCACGAGCACCGGATCGCCCCGCCCGAACGCGCCTGTCACGCCCGTCAGACCGGCCGGAAGGAGCGATTTCCCACGGCGCAGGGCCGCAGCAGCCCCCGCATCCACCTCCAGCCGACCGAGCGGTTTCATCCCCGCGATCCATGCCTTGCGCGCGGCCGCTGGGCTTGAATGGGCGGCGAAGTAAGTCGTTCGCGCACCGGCACGTACGGCAGAGAGCGGCCGGTCCACATCGCCGCGCGCGATCAGCATGGCACAGCCGCCCTTGGTCGCCGTCTGCGCCGCCAGGATCTTTGTGCGCATGCCCCCACGCGCTAGCCCCGTGCCGGCCTCTCCAGCCATCGCTTCGATCTCTGCGGTGATCACGGGCACATCCGCGATATGCGCGGCGCTCGGATCATGGCGCGGATTGGCCGTGTAGAGGCCGTCGATATCCGACAGCAGCACCAGCAGATCCGCCCCCGCCATCAGCGCCACGCGGGCAGCCAGCCGATCATTGTCGCCATACCGGATCTCGTCGGTGGCGACTGTGTCGTTCTCGTTCACGACCGGCACCGCCCCATGGGCCAGCAGCGCTTCGATGGTCGCACGCCCATTCAGGTAGCGGCGCCGGTTTTGCGTGTCCTCAAGCGTCAGCAGGACCTGTGCGCCAAGCAGCGCTTGCCCCTCGAGCGCATCCTCCCAGGCGCGCGCCAGCCGGGTCTGCCCCACGGCGGCCGCCGCCTGGATCCGGTCGAGCGGCAGCGCGCCGCCGCCAAGCCCCAGGATCCCACGGCCGAGGGCGATGGCCCCGGAGGAGACGACGAGCGGCAGCGTACCGGCCCGCGCCAGGGCGCCCAAATCGGCCGCGAGCCCCGTGAGCCAGTCTTCGCGCAGGCCCCCGTCAGGATCGACAAGCAGCGCCGAGCCAACCTTCACGACAACGCGCCGCGCCGCGCCCAACCGCTGCGCCCCACGGGTCAGGGTGTCCATGACGTCCCCTCCCCGATCGAGGCCTCAGCAGCGCGCGCCCCCGCGATCTCCGCGCGCAGCGCACGCAGCACCTCGTCCACACCCGCGCGGCTGACGGCAGAGAGCCGAAAGTCGGGGCGCACCCCCTCCTCCGCCATCAACGCCTCGAGTGCTGCGAGATCCTCGGCCGGCAGCGCGTCGATCTTGCTGAGCGCAATCAACCTCCGCTTCTCATCAAGCCCCGCGCCATAGGCCGCAAGCTCCCCCTCCACCGTGCGCAGATCCGCCAGCGGATCCTCGGCCGTCGCATCGACCAGGTGCAGGAGCACGGCACAGCGCTCGATATGACCAAGGAAGCGATCGCCGATCCCGCGCCCCTCATGCGCGCCTTCGATCAGGCCGGGGATATCGGCCAAGACGAACTCCGCGCCGTCGATATAGGCAACGCCCAGGTTGGGGTGCAGCGTGGTGAAGGGATAGTCCGCGATCTTGGGCCGCGCGTTAGAGACGGCAGCCAGAAAGGTCGACTTACCCGCGTTCGGCAGCCCGACAAGCCCCGCATCCGCGATCAGCTTGAGCCGCAGCCAGATCGTGCGCTCCACCCCCTTCTGCCCCGGATTGGCATGACGCGGCGCCTGGTTGGTGGCGGATTTGAAATGGAGATTGCCGAACCCGCCATTGCCGCCGCGGGCCACACAGAAGCGCTGACCCACCTCCGTCAGATCCGCAAGGACAGTCTCCTCATCCTCGTCGAGCACCTCGGTACCGGCGGGCACGCGCAAGTGCTTATCCGCGCCCGACCGGCCCGTCCGCTGCTTGCCCATGCCATGCTCGCCGTTCTCGGCGAAGAAGTGCTGCTGATAGCGAAAGTCGATGAGGGTGTTCAGCCCATCGACCGCCTCGATCCAGACATCGCCGCCGCGCCCGCCGTCCCCGCCATCGGGCCCGCCATATTCAATGAACTTCTCGCGCCGGAAGCTGACGGAGCCCGGGCCGCCGCTGCCCGACCGCACATAGACCTTGGCGGTGTCGAGAAAGCGCATCTCACTCTCCCGCCGCCGCCAGGCCTGCTGTGTCCAATAGGAAATGCCGTGCCGATACCATGGCATCTCGCGCGACCGAGAAAAGCTCGACAGGCCCTGTCTCGACAAAACCGTGCTTCTGAAGGACATGAGCCGACGCCGGATTGTCGGCAAAAACAGTCGCCTGCACATCCGGCAGCCCCGCCTCGGCGAAGACCGGCAGCAAAACCGCGAGCGCCTCCGAGGCAAGCCCCGTGTTCCAAAACGGCGGGCCGACCCAATAGCCGATCTCCCGACGCGCGATCTTGAACCCGATCGTGCCGATCAGCTCCCCCGCCCCCATCGGCTGCCCATCGATGACCCAGACCTGCTCGGAGGCACCCGGACGTGCCTGACGCTCGATAAAGGCCTCGGCCGAGCCCGGCGGATAGGGATGGGGGATCGACGTCGTCATCTGCGCCACACGCAGATCCCCCGCATAAAGCGAGAGCGGCCCCGCATCGGAGGCACGCAGCGGGCGCAGGAGCAGCCGACGGCTCCCGAGAACAGCCGGCAGGGTCGCGGGCCGCGAGCTTTCGGAGATGATATCGGCCATGATGGCTCTCCGCTTGGCGGGTGTCGGCGCGCAGGTCCCGAAACGCTGAGGGGGACCGGCCCCCCGGCCGATCCCCCTCTCAGTTGCGCTTGCGCAGGGTACGCCGGGTTATTCAGCCGCCTCCGCGGCTGGGATCACCGAAACAAAGGTGCGGCCCTTGAGGCCCTTATGAAACTTCACCTGACCCGCACCCGTGGCGAAGATCGTGTGGTCCTTGCCCAGCCCCACATTCTCGCCAGGCCACCATTTGGTGCCCCGCTGACGCAGGATGATGTTACCCGGGATCACGGCCTCGCCACCGAACTTCTTCACGCCGAGCCGGCGCCCTGCGCTGTCGCGCCCGTTGCGGGAGGACCCGCCTGCCTTCTTATGTGCCATTTCGTCTCTCCTGAAACTCTGGCTAAACCCTCGGGCGGCGGCCTCAGCCGGCCACGATCTCGGTCACGCGCACCGTCGTCAGGTGCTGGCGGTGGCCGCGCAGGCGCTTGGAGCTGCTCTTCCGACGGCGCTTATGAAAGGTATAGACCTTGGGGCCACGCCCCTGCTCAACGACCTCGCCCTTGACACTGGCTCCCGCAACGGTCGGGCTGCCAATGGTGACGGTATCGCCGCCCAGCATCAGCACATCGTCGAAAGCGACAGGCTCACCCGCCGCCAATGCCAGCTTCTCGATCTTGATCTCGTCTCCAGCGGCAACCTTGTATTGCTTGCCGCCTGTCTTGATGACAGCGAACATCTCTCGTCCTCTCGTCCCGCGCCCTACGGCGGCCCCCGCCAGCAGTGGCGGACAGCACTCCCACGGCCTTCGCCGCGCCTCGGGCAGCGCACCTTCGAAGGATCGAAGGCTTCATACACTGCGCCCACGCAGACCAGTCACGATCGCGCGGAGGGCGCAATTAGTCCGTTGCCGGCCCGAAAGTCAAGGACCGCCGCGTCCAAGGCTCAGGGCCCGCCCACGCCGCTGCCGATGGACCGATGCGACACCGCCGTCGCATCGTCAGGGCGCAACAGCCTATCGACGGCGTCGAGGACCTCTACCCATCGCCCCGAGAAACCATCGCCCCGAAAATCCATCGCTCAGCGTCTTGCACGCCGCCCGCCACCCCGCTATCACGCGCCCCGCTGAGGCCACGCCAACGGAGAGGTGCCGGAGTGGTCGAACGGGGCGGTCTCGAAAACCGTTGAGCCTTCACGGGTTCCGAGGGTTCGAATCCCTCCCTCTCCGCCATTTCGCACTCAGTCCTCCCGTTTCCCCCCAACACCTTGAAGGGCAAGGTAGTTTTGGGGGTTCGAAGCCCTGTTTTGCGGCAGTAGGGCAAGCGGTCTTCAAAGGCGAGCTTGAGCACGGTGCGTTTGGCCGCGAGACTGTCGGATTCCCATATCTTCCAGGGGTTTGAGAGGAAGCCGAAGGCGAGTTCGAACACGTCGCGGAAGGAGCGCTGCGGTTGGGTGCTGGTGGCGATCTCGTCCTCCTTGATGAGCTTCTCGCGCTCGAGCTTTGAGATCCGGCGTTCGAAGGCGGCCGCGGCGGTTTCGCTCTCGGCGTCCACGATGTGATCGACGAGCTTCTCGACCTGGCTCTCGATCTTCACGATGTCGCTGCGAAGCTGGCGCTTGACCGCCTGCATCTGATCCGCCCGTAGCGCCCATTCGCGTCTGAAGATGACCGAGAAGTAGTGGAAGAGCTTGCGTGAGGGCCTGAGCGTCTTGAGGAGCGCTTCGAAGTCACCCTCGAGCGCGTCGCGGCGGATCGACTTGCGGTAGCTCTCACAGCCCTTCGTGAAGCACATGTAATAGGGATGCTTCTTGCCCGTCTTGCTCTTCGACCAGCAGGCGGTGAGCGGGTTGTCGCAATCGGCGCAGGTAATGAAGCCCCTCAATGGGAAGTCCGTGTTGATGTCGCGCCGGGCTGGCACGCGGGCGCCTTCCTTGATCCGCTCTTGGATGCGCTCATAGGTCTCGAGGCTGATGATGGCTTCGTGGTGACCTTTGCGCAGCGACACATCCCAGTCGGGCCGTTCGATATAGCCGGCATAGTGCGGGCGCGTCAGCAGCCGGATGACGTCCTCGAAGCGCACCACGCCGCCCTTCTTGCCATCGGTGTAGACGGACTGGCTTTCGAGGAAGCGCTTCACCTCGGCCTGGGTGTCGAAGCGGCCCGAGGCAAAACCTTCTAGCGCCTCCTGGTAGATCGAGGCGAGCGGCTCGTCGCGGACCAGCAGATTGCCGTGACCGCGCACCTTCTGGAACTTGTAGCCGGGCGGTGCTGCAAAGCACCAATAGCCGTTGAGGAGCCGCGCGCGCATGCGGTTCTTGGTCTGCTCCCCGTTCTTCTGGCGCTGATGCTGGGAGACCGAGGCGAGGAGGTTCTCGACAAGGATCGCGTCGGAGTCCTCGCCAAAGGTCACCGAGGGGCTTTCGAGCTCTCCGCCGATCTCTTTGAGGGCCCGACGGAGCGCCCAATGGCTCTCGATATCGCGGGCGAAGCGACTGATATCGTCGATGATCACGACGACCTTGCCGCTTTGCGCGCGGATGAAGTCGAGCATGGCATTGAAGGACGGCCGATCCGCGATGCCACCGGTGACGGCCCGCTCGAAGAAGGTCTCGAGGACGGGATAACCCTTGCGCGTGGCATATTCGCGGCAGCGGGTCTCCTGGCTCTCGAGCCC
>JBCCLX010000248.1:0-6889 GCA_039026635.1 Pseudomonadota bacterium | reverse complement strand
TCGACCTGCACCGACCCGGCCCCCGCGATGCTGGACCAGGGCCCGGATGGGGGACTGGAGGTGGCACCCCTCCTTGGCACCGATGGTTTTGCAAAGATCTTGAAGGCGTGCGCGAGCGAGACGACGCACGACCTCTTGCCGGCAGTCGTGGCACGGCTCACCAGTGAGCCCTACTGTGCGGCGCTCGACGACGATCTCTCCGCCCTGGTCATCGAATGGCCCGATCGCGCGCGCCTTTGAGAACGTCGCCCATGGAGGCGGCCACCCTCGGCGCCGCCCCGTTGCGGTTCGTCTGCGATGGTTGGCCTAGCAGCCCGTTCAATTGGACAGCGTCGCCACTCGACTATCGCAGGAGCCGCTGGGGTGTCGCCGCTATGGGGCGGCGTTTGCCATGGCGCTGAGTGATTGTTTCGATCCCTTCGGAGCGTTTGCGTCTCTCGGGCGGGTCTTTTGGCGCGCTCTATTGGAGCTGCAGATACGAGCCGTTGGCGCGGACCGCTTTACTCGGCCTAGGCGCAGTCCTCCTCCGCGTTGGAAACGTAGATGCAATAGGCGGCAAAGCCGTCGCGCCAGCACTGCTGCAGGGCTTTCGCCTCCATTGGCGATGGCAGGCGTCCCTGGCTGATCGCGATCAGCATGGCCTCGGACTGCATCTGAAACTGCGCGAGGCCCACGCCCGCTCCGGTCCCTTTGAGCGCATGAACGGCAGCTTCGCAGCCTTCCGCATCGCGCTTTTCGACATGCTGATCGAGCGCCTCGAAGAGACCCGCGGACTCTTGCTCAGCGCTCTCCGCCAGGGCGACGAGCAGCGATCGGCCGCAGCTGTCGTGGAGCTCTCCGAGAAAGACAACATCGAGCAGAGGCGCCGCACCGCCCTCCTGCCCAGCCGGATCTCGCATCCCACCTTCACCCATAGTCTTCCTCGTCAATCCAATCAAAGCTTCAGCTGATCCTGAAAAGAGGCTCAGCGGTTTGGGATGACGATGACCGGGAGATCTTAGCCGAAGATGAAATCTCCCTCGCTGATGACGTCGATCGTTGCGTCAGCGAGCACGAGACGGCTGTTATCCGGGGCGACGATCACGACATTCGTGGAAATTTGGCTGATCGTCAGATCCTCGATCCCGGTCACGCCAGCGAAGCCGGTGAAGTCGAGCTTCTCGAGCGCGGTGTTGAAATCCAGGATCCGGTCCTCGTCGAAACCAGGGCGGAAGACGAAGACATCGCGCCCTGGACCACCGAGGATCCGATCGTCTCCAGGCCCGCCCTCGATCCGGTCTTCGTCAAAATCGCCGCGCAGCACATCGTCACCCGGCCCACCGTTCACGACATCCTGTCCGCGCCAACCGAAGATGGTGTCGTCTCCTGGCCCGCCATCGATGATATCGACCCCTTCCGAGGCCTTGATCACATCGTCGCCCTCGCCCCCCTCGATCACATCATCTCCGATCCCTGACAGGATCGTATCGGCGCCGGGCCCGCCGTAGATCGTATCGTTGCCGTCCGATGTCTTGATCACGTCGTCGCCGTCTTCGCCGAGGACCGTGTCATCGCCCACACCCGTGATCAGCCGGTCATTGCCCGCCCGGCCTTCGAGCCGGTTCGAGCCGCCCCGGTCGATGATCGTGTCGTCAAAGGGCGTGCCGATCAGCGTTTCGTCTTCATCGCCGCCGATAATGCGCTGGCCACCTGCGTCAGCACTGCGGAAATCCTGCTTCTGGTTCTCACCGGCGATGGTGATGTTGCGCGTCACGCCGCCGGATAAGGGGCCGCCCGAGACCGTCACCGTGTAGTCCCCATCCGGCAACGCGAGGGTATAGCCACCGGAGGCAAAGCTTGTTGTCTCATAGGTGCCGGCCGGCCCGGAGGCGCTGATCGTGACGCCGCCGAGCCCCTCGCCGATATCGTAGAAGAAGTCCTCATCCGTATCGTTGATCACCACACCGGTCAGGCGCGCATCGGCGATGCGGGCGCCGAGGTGGATGGTCAGCACTTCCGGTCCCACGGGGCGCGGTCCCAGGATCTCGATATTGCCCACGCCGATATCGCCGTAGACCGGTGAGAGCAGGGCGTTGCGATTGGACGGTGGGCTCTTGATGCCGCCGATACCCGGCCCCCAATCCAGGAGCAGGGCGGCGAAGCCGTGCATCGGGTCCGACGACCGGGCAAAGATCAATTCGCCGCGCTGAAAGGAGCCCGTGTAGCCCGCATTCTCGAACCGCTCCGAAAGGGAGGGTTCGCCGGGCAGCTGGTTCGACTCCGTATTGAAGTCGGCCATCAGTTTCGAATGGGTAAGCGCCGATTGGCCGAGGCCAAGATCCCAAGCGAGCGGCGCCACCGGAGCGGCGCTCGCCAGCCCATCCTGCAGCCAGGTCAGGTTGACCGAGAACGCGTCAAGCGCCTCAGTGATCTCAGCCGTCGCCCCCATCGGCGCATCCGGGTTCGGATCGGGCACGAGGAGGGCGAACTCCCCCGCCGGGTTCGCCCGTGCGCGGTTGATGAGTTCGAGATAGAGCTGTTCCGCGTCCGTCGGCTCGCGCATGGCTTCTCCCACCCCTCGGCCCTGCTGGCCCGGCACGCCGTGCTGGCGTGGGAGGCAAAGTGCCGCGGAAGGTTTGCGGCGCGGTTAATCCGCGTAAGCCATGTGACCCGGCGCGGGCAAAAAGTCAGCGCATGCAGGGACTTTCCACCCTGTGGTGCTCAGAGCGCCTCGACGGTGGCGACGCCTGCAATGTCCTTCAACATGCCTCTAATTTCGGGGCCAACGGGCCAGCGGCCGGGCAGCTCGAGCTCAACTTCCGACCCTTCGTCAACAAGCGGCAGGACGAGGCTGATGGGCCCTGTCGCGCGGGCGCCCGCCCGTCCTGCGCCTTGCTGCGCCACGAGCTCGCGGCCAAGGGCGAGGCGCTTCTCGATGCTAGGAAGTGCCGACGCCTCGGCGAGGTGGACGCGCAGGCCGCTCGTGGTGTCCGCCGTGATCTCCGCGATGGGCTGGACGCCGCGCAGCATGATCCGTCCGCCCGCGGCCTCGCCCTCCGTCTCAACGCTGAGGACCAGATTGGCGCCGGTCTCGAGGAGCCCCGAGGCCTCCGCCTCAGCCAACGCTTCGGAGAAGGCCATCACCTCATAGCCGCCAGAGGGATCGGAGAACTGGAGATAGGCGAAGCGGTTCCCCCGCGCCGATTTGCGCACCTGCACGCCCGAAAGCGTGCCCGCGATCCGCCCGCCGCCCCCGCCAGCGCCGAAGCGGTCGAGAAAGGCGCTATGGGTCGTGATCCGTTTGGCGGCCAGCACATCGGCGTAGATGTCCAGCGGGTGACCCGAGAGGTAGAACCCAACCGCGCCATGCTCCTCCGAGAGGCGCGCGGCGGGCAACCAATCCTCGGCCGTCGAGAGCCGCGGGGGCGGGAGCGCATCGCTGCCACCGAAGAGGGACGACTGCCCAGAGGCGGCCTCCGCCGCCTGGGATGCGGAGTAGTCGATCAGACTGTCGAGGCCCTCGAAAGCGCGGCGCCGGTTGGGCTCGAGCGCATCGAGGGCGCCGGCGCGGGCCAACATCTCGAGGGCCCGCTTGCCGAGCGCCTTGAGCGGCACCCGGCGGGCGAAGTCGAAGAGATCGCTGAAAGGACCGTCGGCGCGGGCCTCCTCCACCAGCCGCATCGCCTCGACGCCCACGCCCTTGAGCGCGCCGAGCGCGTAGAGGATCGCCCCGTCGGCCACGGTGAAGCGCGCTTCGGAGCGGTTGACGCAGGGCGGCTTGACGGGGATGTCGAGGCGGCGGGCCTCCTGCACGAAAGCGTTGAGCTTGTCGGTGAGGTTGAGGTCGAGGTTCATGACGGCGGCCATGAACTCGACCGGATGGTTAGCCTTCAGCCAGGCGGTCTGATAGCTGACGAGCCCATAGGCCGCGGCATGGGACTTGTTGAAGCCGTAGTTGGCGAACTTGTCGAGGAGGTTCCAGACCTCCATCGCCTTCTTCTCATCCACTCCGTTCTCGGCCGCACCTTTGAGGAACTTCGGCCGCTCGGCGTCCATCGCCTCCTGGATCTTCTTGCCCATGGCACGGCGGAGCATGTCGGCGCCGCCCAGGGAATAGCCCGCCATCTTGCGGGCGATCTCCATCACCTGCTCCTGGTAGACGATGATGCCTTGCGTCTCATCCAGGATGGGATCGATGAGCTTGTGGATCCCCTGGCGCTTTTTCCGCCCGGTCTTCACGTCGCAATAGAGGGGGATGTTCTCCCTCGGGCCCGGGCGGTAGAGCGCCACCAGCGCGACGATGTCCTCGATCACCGTCGGCTGGAGCTGGCGGAGCGCGTCGCGCATGCCGGCCGACTCCACCTGGAACACGCCGACCGTATCAGCCCGGCCATAGAGCGCATAGGTGGCGGGGTCGTCGAGGGGGATCGTGTTGATGTCCGGCGGGTCGCCGCGGAGCTTCAAGAGGTCGATGGCGTTCTGGATCACCGTCAGCGTCTTGAGACCCAGAAAATCGAACTTCACGAGGCCCGCCGCCTCGACCCATTTCATGTTGAACTGGGTTGCCGGCATCTCGGATTTCGGATCGCGGTAGAGCGGCACGAGTTGCGGCAGCGGCCGGTCCCCGATCACCACACCCGCGGCATGGGTCGAGGCATTGCGGTAGAGCCCTTCGATGCGCTCGGCGATATCGAGCAGGAGCCCGATGGTCTCCTCGCGCGCCGCCTCTTCGGCAAAGCGCGGCTCCTCGGCGCGAGCCTTTTTGATGCTGACGGGTTTCACGCCCTCCATCGGGATCAGTTTCGAGAGGCGATCGCCCACTGAGAAGGGGAGCTGCAGCACACGCGCCACATCGCGCACCGCCGCCTTGGAGAGCAGCGCACCGAAGGTGATGATCTGGGCGACGCGATCACGACCGTATTTCTCGGCCACATAATCGATCACCTCCTCCCGCCGGTCCTGGCAGAAATCGATGTCGAAGTCGGGCATGCTGATGCGCTCAGGGTTCAGAAAACGCTCGAAGAGCAGACCGTAACGCAGCGGATCGAGATCCGTGATCGTGAGCGCATAGGCGACGAGCGAGCCGGCGCCCGATCCGCGACCGGGCCCCACGGGGATATCCTGCGCCTTCGCCCATTTGATGAAATCGGCAACGATCAGGAAGTAGCCGGGGAAACCCATTCCCTCGATGACCGAGAGCTCGTAATCGAGCCGCTCCTCATACTCCGAGACGGGGGCGGCGTGGTCGATCACGGCGAGGCGTGCGGCAAGCCCCTCCTTGGACTGGCGGCGCAGCTCCTCCACCTCGTCATCGGCGAACTTCGGCAGGATCGGGGCATGGGTGCGCGGGCGATAGGCGCAGCGCTGCGCGATCTCGACGGTGTTTTCAATGGCCTCGGGGAGATCGGCAAAGAGCGCGACCATGGCATCCTCGGGCTTCGGCCAGTGCTCGGGGCTGAGGCTCCGACGATTGCCCTCGTTCACATAGCGCCCGTCGCCGATGCAGATCAGCGCGTCATGGGCCTCATGCATGGCTGGGCTCTCGAAGAAAATGGCGTTGGTGGCAACGAGCGGCAGTTCGAGGTCATAGGCAAGCCCGATCAGACCCGGCTCCACCGCGGCTTCCTCGGGCGTCGGCCCCTGCTCGCCATGGCGCTGGATCTCAATGTAGAGCCGCGTCGGAAAAGCCTTGGAGAGGCGTCGGGCCAGGGCTTTGGCGGGCTCTGTTTTGCCCGCCGCGAGCAGGCGGCCGAGCGGGCCGTCGGCCCCGCCCGTCAGGCAGATCACCCCCTCGCTATGGGCCTCCAGCGTCGGTAATGGGACGGACGGCTCGGCGCCTGCATCGGTGTCGAGATAGGCGCTAGAGGTCAGCGCCATGAGGTTGAGCCACCCCGCCTCGTTCTGCGCATAGAGCACCAGCGGCGCGGGCGGCTCGGCCTTCTCGCCCGGCCGCGGCGGGGCGGTGACCACATCAAGCGTGAGCCCCATGATCGGCTGCACCCCGGCCTTGGCGGCCGTCTCCGAGAACTCGAGCGCGCCAAACAGATTGCCGCTATCGGCAAGGCCCATCGCCGGCATGTCGAGCCCTGCGGCGATCCCGGGCAGTTTCTTGACGTGGATCGCCCCTTCCAGGAGCGAACAGGCGGAGCGGGCGCGGAGATGGATGAATCGTGGCGTCATACGCGCCAGGGTAGCCGCCCCAGATCTCGCTTGTCAGCGCCCCCAAGGCACAAATCGTAGGCGATGGCGCGTTTCTCTCCCGCAGCCTTCCTGTGCCGCGGCGCCCGTGGCCCGAGCGCAGGGCTCGGGGCCACCTAGCGGCCGGGCTTCAACGAGGCCCGCACCTGCCTCAGAAGCGATAGACGAGGCCAAAGCTGACCAGATCGCCCGATGGGCCCACAGTCAGCGTGTTGCGCCCGCTGCCATAGTTCTGATCGCGATAGCTCGTGCGGCTGTACTCTACGCGCGCCTCGATGGCGTCGGTGATGGCATAGGAGAGGCCGCCGCCATAGCGCAGACCGTGGAAGACATCCGTCCCCCCCTGCCCTGCGGCGTTCACATCGGCCAAGAGCGCGCGATAGCCGACGCGGGCGAAGGCGGTGATCTCACCACCATCCGTGCTGTCGTCCGGATCGTGGCCGGCCAGCACATAGCCGCCCGTCACGCTGATGCCGGCTGCCGCGCGGCTTTCGACCTGCATGAGACCGATCGGGCTGTCGACGTCCTCGCTGCCCGTGCTGAGCAGCGCTTCGACTTCGAGTGTGCCGACAAAGCGGTCCGCTTTCACCCGGTAGCCGGCGAAAACCCCGCCCTCGCCGCCTGTGAAGTCAACGGTCCCCACACCGTTGCCATCCAGGATCAGCGTCACATCCGTGCTGGTGAGCCCCCCTTGAACCCCGGCGATGAAGCC
>JBCCLX010000247.1:0-6905 GCA_039026635.1 Pseudomonadota bacterium | reverse complement strand
GCAGCGAGAGCATCATGCGCATCAATCGCTCCGCATCGGGTCCGGGCTGCATGCGGCGTCACTCCCCCCAGCTGGCCGGCTCAGCCCGCGGCTGCCTGCGGCCCAGCCTCGAGCACGGCGGCCGCCTCCTCGAGCAAATCCTCGACGGTCAGCTGCGGGAAGAGGGGCGAGATCGTGATGAAGCCGTTATGCGCCGAGACGGCATCGCTGTCGGGTGTGGCGGTCTCGTTCTTCGTCGCATGGCTGAGGAAGTGATAGTGCCGCCCGCTCGGCGCGGTATGGGGCGCGACGGTGAAGGTCGCGGCGGCCCGCATGCCTTGGCGACAGACGCGCGTGCCCGCCACCGCCTCTGCCGCACGGGCCGGGAAGTTGACGTTGTAGAAGACGCCCGGGCGTTGGGGCATCGCCATCACCTTGCGCACGGTCTCGGCCCCATGGGTTTTGGAGGCGGCCCAGAGATCGGCGGGTGCATCTGGCGCGCGGCTGTAGGCTTGGGAGAGCGCGATGGCTTGCGCGCCCTGCAGGGCTGCCTCCATCGCGGCGCCAACGGTGCCCGAATAGACCGTGTCCTCGGCGAGGTTGAACCCGCGGTTGACGCCCGAGAGCACCAGATCCGGTGGCGTCTCATTCAGCAAGTGGCAGAGGCCGAGGATCGCGCAATCGGCCGGATAGCCGTCGATCGCCCAACGGCGGGGCTCAATCTCGAGCGCGCGCATCGGCGAGGCGTAGGAGATGGCATGGCTCGCGCCTGACCGCTCGTTCTCCGGCGCGACGACCCAGATCTCGGCATCGGGCCCGCCGACCTCAGCCGCGATCGCTTCGGCCACCGCCAGCCCGGGCGCGTTGATGCCGTCGTCGTTTACGATCAGAATACGCATGGTCCCTCCGCGCCCCTCTGCGCCCCTCCGGCTCACGCGCGGTTGTAGAGAGGTGCCCGGCCGGGGTCCATGGCGTATCGCGCGCCGGCGGGGGGCCGGCGCGCGTTGTGGCGGTTTAGGCGGGCCGGATCAGGCCGGTTCGGGTGTCGCGCCGGTGTCCCGGCCGCTCGTCGCCGCGCGTTCCTCGCGAAACCGGTCGAACTCCGCCTGGTCCTTCGCCTTGCGCAGCCGATCGAGGAACGAGGCGAAGGCCTCTTGCTCCTCCTCCAGCCGGCGCAGCGTCGCCTCGCGATATTCGTCGAAGGCTGTGTTGCCGCTCGTGCGGGTCTTGGTCTCGTTGCGGCGCCAGTTACGCCCCTTCCAGCATCCCATCCGTCCACTCCAGATCATGTAGCCAAGGATTGCGAGGCCGATCGGCCAGACGAGCACGAAGCCCAGCACCATCGCCGTCAGCCAGGCGGCCATGCCCCGCGCATCCAGCCAGTCGCGAGCTGCGATCGCGTTGCGGACAAGGGCCCCCTTCAGGTCGTCCATCCACTCCTCCATCGGTATGTAAATGTTATTCACATTCACACAGGTGGGGAAGGGGCAGCGCGGCGTCAAGACGCAGGGGCAGCAAAATCATGCGCAGGCGGTGGCAGGCCGGGCGGCTCAGGTGCGGTCGAGCAGCCCCAAGCCCCGGAGATAGACACCGATGGCGCTTTCGAGAAGCTCCTCCGCCGGGATCGGGCTGCGGGCACCGCCACCGGGCACGGCGAAGAGACCCGCGATCCCGTGGCTGAGTGCCCAAACATGAAGCGCCACCATATGCACCGGCGGCCGGCGCTCGGGCGGCAAGCTCTCGATGAGCCGTTCGGCGGCACGGCGCAGGATCTCGAAGGCGCGCCCGGCATCGGCGCTCTCGGCCGGCGGAAGGGAGGGGTCGAACATCGCCGCGTAGTACTCGGGCTCTTCGCGCGCGAAGGCGAGATAGGCGCGGCCCGTCGCCTCGAAGGCGGCAAGCGGTGAGGGCCGCCCGTCATCCCAAGCCGCCGTCAGACGGTCGGCAAAGCGGGCGAAGCCGGCCTCGGCGGTGGCCCCGATCAGCGCATCGCGGCTCTCGAAATGGCGGTAGGGTGCGGCCGCGGAGACACCGGCCCGGCGCGCGGCATCGGCGATGGTCACGCCCGCCACGCCCTTCTCGGCGATCAGCGCGCGTGTCGCCTCGATCAGCGCCGCGCGCAGGTTGCCATGGTGATACCCGCGCCGGCCGCGCCCTTTGGTGTCCGTCATGGCGCCGGTATAGGCGGGGGCGGCCCGTGAGGCGAGGATAGCGTCAGGCGAGGACACCGTCGGGACCGATCTGGCGCGCACCGCGCAGGTATGGCGCAAGCACTTCGGGTAGATCCACGCCCCCGTCCGCCCGCTGCCCGTTCTCGATCACCGCGATCAGGCAGCGTCCTACAGCGAGGCCCGAGCCGTTGAGCGTCGTCACGAACTCGGGCTTGCCCTCCGCCTCCCGCCGGAACCGCGCGTTCATGCGCCGCGCCTGGAAGGGGCCGCAGACCGAGCAGGACGAGATCTCGCGATAGGTGTCTTGGCCGGGAAGCCAGACTTCGATGTCATGCGTCCGCTCGGCGCCGAAGCCTGTGTCCCCCGAACAGAGCACCACGGTGCGATAGGGCAGACCGAGGCGCTCGAGCACCGTCTCGGCACAACGGGTCATCCGTTCGAGCTCGGCGCGGCCCTCCTCAGGGGCCACGATGCTCACCATCTCGACCTTCTCGAACTGATGCTGGCGCAGCATGCCGCGCACATCGCGCCCCGCACTGCCGGCCTCCGAGCGGAAGCACTGCGTATGGGCAGTGTAGCGCAGCGGCAGGCGGCCTGGATCGAGGATGCCTTCGCGCACGAGGTTCGTCAGCGTCACCTCCGCCGTCGGCACCAGCCAATGGCCTTCGCGCGTCTGGTAGAGATCCTCCTCGAACTTCGGCAGCTGCCCCGTGCCCAGCAGGGCCTCATCGCGCACCAGAACCGGCGTCCAGATCTCCTGCAGATCATGCTCGGTCACATGCAGATCGATCATGAACTGGGCGAGCCCGCGCTGCAGCCGCGCCATGGCGCCCTTGAGCACCACGAAGCGGCTGCCCGAGAGGGCGGCGGCGGCCTCGAAATCGAGACCGGCCGCAGCCGCTGGCACCTCGAAGTGTTCCTTCGGCGTGAAATCGAAGCTGCGCGGCGTGCCGACGCGACGCAGTTCCACATTGTCGGCCTCATCCGCGCCATCGGGCACGTCCTCGGCCAGCACGTTGGGCAGACCCATGAGCATGGCATCGAGCGCGTCATCCGCCTCGCCCGCTTCGGTCTTCAGCCGGTCGATCTCGTCTTTCTTGTCGGCTACCAGCCCGCGCAGCCGCTCGAACGCCGCATCATCGCCCGAGGCTTTCGCACGACCGATCTCCTTCGAGGCCGCATTGCGCGCTGCCAGCGCCTCTTCCGAGGCGGCGATGGCGCTGCGACGCCGGCTGTCGATCTCCAGGATCGAGGCGGCGGCGGGCTCGGCACCCCGGCGAGCGAGGGCTTGGTCGAAAGCGTCGGGGTTCTCGCGGATCAAGCGAATATCATGCACGGTCTTGGCTCCGGGTCGGATCCAGGGAAGGCGCCCTCACGGCGCAGGGCGCTTATGGCGCATGCGTCGAGGACGGGCCAGAGAGGCTGTTGGGCGATGTTAGGGCAGGGCCGTCAGCGTTGGCGATACGCCACGCCAGGGCATGCGGGATAAAGAACGGGCAGGCCGGTGGAGCGACAGCGCCTTAAGCGATGGCAAGCACGACAACGGCTGCGTAGAGGGTCATCCCAAGGACGGCGGCGCCGTAATAGGCTGCATCCAGCATCGAGCCTTCCTCCCACCATACCTTGTCGCTGCGAGAGCAACTGGGTGCGCGCACTTGGTCGCGTATCAAAATGTCGCGCTTGGATTGACGGGTGTCAACCGACGAGTCGTCGACCATCGCCGTTTTCGACCTATCGACCATCAACCCGGGGTCTCCTGGGTCGTGCTGGCAAATCAACAACGGTCTTCGTTCCTTGCATCGCCCGGGGCCCCCCGTATATCAGGCGCTCGGTACCCCGATTGGGGGTGGCCAGCCCTGACCCAGCCTCGCCGAAAGGCCTTTCATGTTCGTAACGCCCGCCTATGCACAGGCCGCAGGCGCCGCCCCGGGGGCGGAGAGCTTCCTGATCCAGCTCCTGCCGCTCGTCCTGATCTTCGTCATCTTCTACTTTCTGCTGATCCGACCGCAGCAGAAGAAGGCCAAAGAGCACCAGGCCATGGTGAGCCAGCTGCGCCGCGGCGACCAGGTGATCACCTCGGGCGGCATCTATGGCAAAGTCACCAAGGTGAAGGACGATGACGATCTCGAAGTCGAGATCGCAGAGAATGTGCGGATCCGAGTCGTGAAGTCGACGGTGCTTCAGGTGGTCTCGAAGACGGAGCCGGCCAAGGACGCCTGAGGCGCCTGCGTCCGATACGGTTCCTGGTACCGTGCCCGTCGCCATGACCGCGACGACGAGCTGACACCGCCCGCCCGGACACCCTTCGGCGGCCGGGCACCAAACCCCCGGCCGGGAGGGCCGTGCCTGTGCTGCAGATCCCGCTCCTCAACCGCATTCTGATCGTGCTTGGCTGCGTGCTGGGCCTGGCCTTCGCGACGCCTAATCTGGTGGGCGAGGACACGCGGGCCTCGCTGCCGTCCTGGCTGCCCAATCAAGCGGTCAATCTCGGCCTCGACTTGCGGGGCGGGGCGCATCTGCTCGTGGAGGTGGAGGTCGAGGAGGTCTTCGCCGAGCGGATGACCAACCTACGCGCCGAAGTGCGCCGGGCGCTCATCGATGCCGAGGTGCGCCGCTTCTCCCGCTTGGCGGCCCGCGATGGCACGGTCTCGGTCGAGATCACCAACGCCGAGGACGTGCCGACCGCCGCGACGACGCTCCAAGCACTCTCCCAGCCCGTCGGCGGCGGCCTGGGCGGCGGGTTCGGGATGGCCGGGGGCTTTGGCGGTCAGGATCTGGACGTAGTGGTCGATGGGCAGAGCATCTCGCTGACCCTGACTGAGCCCGCGCGCCAGGAGATCACGGACCGTACGATCGCACAGTCGCTCGAGGTCATCCGCCGCCGCATCGACGAAGCAGGCACGCGCGAGCCAACGATCCAGCGGCAGGGCGAGGACCGTATCCTTGTGCAGGTCCCGGGCGTGGGCAGCGCCGAGGAGGTGCTCAATCTGATCGGCCGCACGGCGAGGCTGACGTTCCATGACGTTGCGGGTCTGGGCGCCGATGCTGCGAGCCCTGGACCGGGCCAGTTTGTGCTACGCGATGCCGATACGGGCGAGCCGCTCCTCTTGGAGCGACGCGCCATTCTGACGGGTGAGAACCTGACGGATAGCTCGCTCGGCTTCGATCCCGATGGCGGCCTGCCGGTCGTGAACTTCTCCTTCGATACAGCAGGCGCGCGGATTTTCGGGAACTGGACCGCCGCCAACGTCGGACGGCTCTTTGCCATCGTGCTCGACGGCGAGGTGATCTCGGCGCCGCGTATTCAGTCGCCGATCCTGGGCGGGTCGGGCTTTATCGAAGGGAACTTCACGGTTGAGAGTGCGACGGAGCTTGCGATCCTGCTCCGCTCAGGCGCGCTGCCGGCCTCGATCTCGGTGCTCGAGCAGCGGACCGTCGGACCCGACTTGGGCGCGGACTCCATCGCGGCAGGTGAAGCGGCGGCGCTGATGGCTTTTGCGGCCGTGCTGATCTTCATGGGCGTGATCTATCGCGCCTTCGGGCTCTTTGCGAACCTGGCGCTTCTGATCAACGTCGGGCTGATCTTCGGGCTTCTCTCCGCCATGGGTGCCACGCTCACGCTGCCGGGCATTGCAGGCATCGTGCTCACCATCGGTATGGCGGTTGATGCCAATGTGCTCGTCTTCGAGCGTATTCGTGAGGAGCTGAAGCGCGCCAAGAACCCGGCCCAGGCGGTGGACAAGGGGTACAAGGAGGCCTTCTCGGCCATCCTCGACGCCAATATCACCACCATGATCGCGGCGATCATCCTTTTCGCCGTCGGCTCGGGCCCCGTGAAGGGCTTCGCCGTGACGCTCGGCATCGGGATCCTCACCTCGGTCTTCACCGCCGTCTTCGTGACGCGGCTGATGATCGTCACCTGGCTCGAGCGCAGGCGGCCGAAGACACTGCAGGTCGAACGCCTGCGTCTTGTCGGTCGTGAGACGCATGTGCCGTTTCTCAAGGTCCGCAATCTCTTCGCCGCCGTCTCGATCGCGGGCGTCGTCATGGCGGCTGGGCTGACGGGGGCCATCGGCCTCAATCTCGGCATCGATTTCCGCGGCGGCACGATGATCGAGGCGCAGACGCCGGGCGAGGCGGATCTCGGCGCCATTCGTCGCGCCGTGACGGATCTTCAGCTCGGCGATGTTGCCGTCCAACGCTTCGGCTCCCCGCAAGACGTGCTCGTCCGCGTCGAAGAGCAGGATCTCACAGGCGACGAGCGCATGGTGGTTGCCGAACAGGTGGGCGATGCGCTGGAGGCCGCGATCCCGGGGACAGAGGTGCGACGGGTCGAGGTCGTCGGCCCCAAGGTCTCCGGCGAATTGCTGCAGGCGGGCGTGCTGGCCATCGTCCTCGCGGTGACGGCGGTGCTGATCTACATCTGGCTGCGCTTCGAATGGCAGTTCGGCGTCGGTGCGGTCGTCGCGCTCGTCCATGACGTCGGCCTGACGATCGGGGTCTTCGCGCTCCTCGGGATCGAGTTCAACCTGGCGATCATCGCGGCACTGCTCACGATTGTCGGCTACTCGCTGAACGATACCGTGGTGGTCTATGACCGTGTCCGCGAGAACCTGCGAAAATACAAAAAGATGTCGCTCGTCGAGTTGCTCGATCTCTCACTCAACGAGACGCTGAGCCGTACCTTGATGACCTCGATCACGACGCTGGTGGCGCTCCTCGGCCTCTTCTTCCTCGGGCCGGAGGTGATCCAGG
>JBCCLX010000246.1:0-6909 GCA_039026635.1 Pseudomonadota bacterium | reverse complement strand
TTTTACCCCATGCGTTCCATTTTGGAGCAGATTTTTTACGTATACAGAGCATATCTATGAGACTCGATACCACGATGCGGAGCAGTGACCTCAGCTTTGCCTTGCTTCCGTCATGCTGCCTCCATGCGGGACTGGAAGCAGAAAGGGTGGCGTTGAGTAAGGAGGGCGGTATGCCCATCGTGCAGCGAGTGGCCCTGGCGATCCTGGCGGTGCTGACCGCCGGCTTCGTCGTGGTGCTCGTCCATCTCTTCGGCGAAGTGGACCGCTTGCGCGACGATGTGCTGGTACCGGCGCGGGCCGATGGGTTGGAAAGCGCAACGCTTGGCTATGTCTCTCCCGGAAGGCGAGCGGCGATGGCGGCAGAGGCGCGTGCCGCGACAGCGCGGGAGGTGCGGACAAGGCTCGCCGCTCACGCCGCTGCCGATCCCGCACAGCTCGCGCGCCTCGGATCGAAAGCACTGCCGACCGTCGTGGTGACGGCGACGCATTTGAACCTGCGGGACGCGCCTTCGATCCATGCTGGGCGCATCGGGCTCTTCCGCAAGGGCACGCGCCTGCAGTTTCTCCGCGAGACAAGCGGGCCCTGGCTCCGTGTCCGTCTCGGTGAGGGCTCTCCCCCGGGCTGGGTCTATGGCGTTTACGTGGAGGGCGGCCACGCGTGGCGCTAGCGCTCTCTCGGTCTTGGGTCTCGGCGATGTTGTATCAGTTGCACTGCGCTACGTACTCAGCCTATCGAGAGACCAGGGCAGCGGGGGAGCGATGGGATGGAGACGAGCCTTCTGGCAGGACAGGCGGTGTTCACGTGGTCCATCAGTCTCTGGCTCGCGCTGGGCGCGATTGAGAATGTTCGCCACCCTAAAGTGAACCGCGACGGTGTTGCCGATGTCATGAGCATGAAGCGCATGGCTGCGGAGTATCCTGACGGCTACGAGACCTTTAAGGCGAACCGCACAGAGGACGCGCGCCGTCATGCCTTGGCCTTTCGGGCCATCGTGATCGCGGAGATCCTGGGCGGCATAATCTGCGTCGCGGGCGCTGTCGCACTCACCTTGGCGCTCGTTGGGCTCGCGCCGGTCGAGGGCGCTCGGGTGCTGGCGTCATGGGGGGCGATTGCTTTCACAGCGATCTGGTCGGCCTTCCTCGTCGGGGGCCAATGGTATCACTACTGGTGCGGCTACGAGAGCAGCCAGGCGACCCATTTGGCGGCGACGATCTGGGGCATGCTCGCCTTTATCACGCTGCACCTCTGATCCAGCCGCCGATCACGGCAGGCGATCTGTCTGCCAGAGCCGGACGCGCAGGCCGCCGTGGGGGATCGGGGGGCCGGGCTTGAGGAAGGGCAGGCGTGTGGCACGGGCGAGGCTGTCCTCGCTGGTCACGACGCCGACCCGCCAGGCGCGAAAACGCTCCGCAAGCACGCGGCCGAGCGCGCCATAGAGCGGTGTCAGCCGTCCCTTCTCCCCGATCCGCCCCCCATACGGCGGGTTGACGATCACAAGGCCAGGCGGCGCATCGGGCGGTTGGAAATCACTGATCGCATGGCAATCGAACTGGGTCAGCGCGTCGACCCCGGCGCGGGCCGCGTTCTCGCGCGCAGAGCGCACGGCACCGGCATCGCGGTCCGAACCGAAGGCCATGGGTCCGTCGCCAGGCGGTGTTGCCGGTGCTGCTGCCAGGGCTGCGGTGCGCAGCTCGCTCCAAGCCATGGGATCGAAGGGGCTCAGCCTTTCGAAGGCGAAAGCCCGATCGCGGCCAGGGGCGAGGCCTGCCGTGATCTCGGCCGCCTCCAGGGCAAAGGTGCCGGAGCCGCACATGGGATCGGCCACAGTCTCGCCCGGCCGATACCCGGCCGCGCGCAGGAAGAGCGCCGCCATGGTCTCCCGCATGGGTGCCTTAGAGACCGCCTGCTTATGGCCGCGTCGGTGGAGGGGCGCGCCGGAGGTATCGAGACTGAGCGTGCAGAGATCGCTCTCGATCCGGAGCAGCAGCTTGAGCGGCGGCTCTGCGGCATCCGTCTCGCCGGTGGCAACGATGGAGGCGCTGGCCCCATGCGCTGCCGCGCGTGCCACGCGTTCGGCTGCTGCCCGGTCGTGATAGATCCGAGAGCGGCGGCAGCTGGCCTCGACGGCGATGGCACTGCCGGGCGGCAGAAGGGCCGGCCAGTCGATCTTGCGCGCGCGTTTGTCCAGCTGCGCCAGATGCACCGCGCGAAACTGCGCGATGCGGACCAGCACCCGCGTGGCCCCCCGCAGCCAGAGATTGGCCCGCCAAATCGCCGGCCAGTCCCCACGCGCCTCGACCCCACCAGCCACCGCAGTGACCTCCGCGAGCCCAAGATCTCCGGCCTCGGCGGCAAGCAGGGGTTCGAGCCCGGGAGGGCAGGCGAGAAAGATCTCGAGCGGGGCGTCCAACGCAGTCTCCAGGCGGCTGGAGCGCCTCATGGCCTGGTGTGACGCCGATCACAAGCCTGCACTGAACCGACGCCGAAAGCCGGGACGAAGCGCGGCAATGCCGGACTGACGATCACAGGGATAGAGTGGAGGGCGACCCCAACCTGGCACCGCCGAGCGTCCAGGAGCGTCAGCGGACGCCCCACATACGCCTAAGCGCGATTACCGAACGGTGGCGAGGTCGACGCCGCGATCTTCGTGAATGGAGCCGTTCCCGTCGCGACGGCGGTCTGAGATGCCATCGCCATCGTCATCAATGTAGCAGGTCCCGCCGGCATTGCAGGCTTCGCGCGGCCCCTCGGAGCTGTCGCTCTCGGTGGTCTCGGACGTCTCTTCCGTCGTCTCCTCGGCCCCTTCGGTCGAGGCGGTCTCTTCGTCTTCCGAGCTTTCTTCCTCAGTCGACGTGCCGTCCGGCGTCTCTTCCGGGGTGCTCGTCGATGTGCTGGAGCCATCACCGGGCAGCGAAACCTCGATGGCGGCCTCAAGCTCACGCTCGGCCGCATCGATGACGAGTTGCACCTCGTCCGTGATGAGATTGACGGTGGTTACCCCGATCACGACCACGCCGGCGCACAGGGCGACCCAGTCGAGCGTTGCAGTGCCCGCCTCGTCTAAAACGAAATCGTTCATCGATTACGCCCTCACCCCGATACCGGAATCGATTTCTTCGATCTGTGGAGGATGCGGCTAGACTGAGGCGAGATTAGGGCCGGCTCCGCGATGCCGGCCTCGATCCAGCGGCAAAGACGGCGCTTTCGAGGCCCGCTTTGCCGCAGTGTGAAACGGCGCTGCGCTGGATGACATCGCAGCGCCGCCAGATGCCTCAGTTCTTGGACTTATCGACCATCTTGTTTGCGGCGATCCAGGGCATCATGCCGCGCAGCTTCTCGCCGACGGCCTCGATCTCGTGCGCGTCGTTGATGCGGCGGGTCGCCTTGAACGAGGGTTGGCCGGCTTTGCACTCGGTCATCCAGTCGCGCACGAAGCGGCCGTATTGGATGTCCTCGAGCACCGCCTTCATGCGCGCCTTGGTCTCGTCATAGGGCAGGATGCGGGGGCCGGACATGTACTCGCCGAACTCCGCCGTGTTGGAGATCGAGTAGTTCATGTTGGCGATGCCGCCTTCGTAGATGAGGTCGACGATGAGCTTCACCTCGTGGAGACACTCGAAGTACGCCATTTCGGGCGCGTAGCCGGCCTCGACCAGCGTCTCGAAGCCCATGCGGATGAGCTCGACCAGACCGCCGCAGAGAACCGCCTGCTCGCCGAAGAGATCGGTCTCGCACTCTTCCTTGAACGTCGTCTCGATGATCCCCGAGCGCCCGCCGCCGATGGCCGAGCAGTAGGAGAGGCCGATTTCGAGCGCCTTGCCGCTTGCGTCGTTGTCCACGGCCACGAGGCAGGGGACGCCGCCGCCCTTCACGAACTCGCCGCGCACAGTATGGCCCGGGCCCTTCGGCGCCATCATGATGACGTCGACGCCCGGCTTTGCCTCGATCAGCTTGAAGTGGATGTTGAGGCCATGGGCGAAGGCGATGGCCGCGCCGTCCTTCAGATTGTCGTGGATATGGGCGTAGTAGGTCTCGGCCTGCAGCTCATCGGGCATGCACATCATCACGAGATCGGCCCAGCAAGCGGCCTCGGCGATGCTCATGACCTTGAGGCCCGCGCCCTCGGCCTTCGCGGCCGAGGAGGAGCCTGGGCGCAGCGCCACGGCCACGTCCTTCGCGCCGCTGTCGTTGAGGTTCTGCGCATGGGCATGGCCCTGGGAGCCGTAGCCGACGATGGCGACCTTGCGGTCCTTGATCAGGTTGATGTCGCAGTCGCGATCGTAATAGACGCGCATGTCCCTTGGTCCTTTCTTGTGCGGATTGCCCGTGCGGGTGGTCGTATCTTGCTTGGCCGCGCCCTCTATCGGGCGGGCGGGGGTGTGTCCAGGGGGGCGGGTGGGGCTGTCTTAGGAGCCTTGAGCGCCCGAGCGAGGCTCGACCTCGCGCAGCTTCAGCTCCCAGAACTTGCGCACGCAGATGTTCTCTGCCGCCGTCTCCTCCGGGTCCGAGGCGAGGCCCGCTTGCACGAGCGCCTGGCTGGAGCGGAAGGCGAGGAAGCGCGGCATCTCCCCAAGCGTCACGCCCTGGTTCGCCTCCACATGGCTGAAGACGGGGCCGGCGGGTGCGAAGGGGTAGGCGGGCAGGTTGGTCGCTTCGCACTGCCCGCTCGAGGTGCCGTCGGGCCGGGCCGAGATGCGGATCGCCTCATCGTTGCGCGGATCGCCATCCCGCGCGAGATCGATGGCGAAGATCACGCCGTTGCGCCCATCCCGCTGATCGACGCCGAGATGAATGCTCGGCACATCCTCCGGCGCGAATTGTCGGGCCGGGGCGGTGGCGGCGGGCGCCTGTCCGGGCAGGCTGAGCGCTGGCGTGCCCGGCTGCGGTGTCGTGCTGGCGACCGGCGCCTCGGAGGTGCCCCCTGCGGCCGGCCCGTCGTCGGAGCCATCGGCACAAGCGGCGAGGAACGCGAGCGGGACGAGAAGGGCGAGGGGGCGAAACATCAGCGGGTCTCCAGGGCCTGGGAGCCGCGCAGCAGCGCAGCAACGCCCGTGCGCGCAACCTCGACGAGGCCTAAGGGGCGCATGAGCTCGATGAAGGCGTCGATTTGCTCGGAGGTGTTGGAGAACTCGAAGACCGCGCTCTCCAGCGTCACATCGACCACGCGGGCCTGCATGATATCGGCGAGCCGCAGCGACTCGACCCGTGCCTCGCCACCCGCGACCACTTTCACAAGCGCCAGTTCGCGCTCGAGATGCGGGCCGAGGACAGTCAGATCCGAGACGCCATGCACGGGCACCATGCGCTCGAGCTGAGCCTTGATCTGCTCGATGACCGCGGGGGTGCCGGTGGTGACCACCGTGATGCGGGACTGATGGCTTGCATGGTCGGTCTCGGCCACCGTCAGGCTCTCAATATTGTAGCCCCGGCCCGAGAAGAGGCCGATCACGCGGGCCAAGACCCCCGGCTCATTGTCGACCAGCACCGAGAGGGTGTGGCGCTCATGATCCTGTGGCAGGGATGAGCGGAGGTTGTAGGCGCTCATCGCTGAGCTGCCGGGCTTTAGGGTCATCGGGCTCACAGCATTCTCCATCATGCGAGGCTGTCCTAGTGTGTCTCGGCCGCCGACGGCAACCGTCCTGCGGCGCGGATCGCCCGGATCGCGATCACGACTGTGCCGATCGCCGCGGGAACCGTGGCGAGACCGGCGTAGCCGCTTGCCAGCAGAACGGGCAGCACATTGAGATAGACGAGGATGGCGAGGGCGATCCCCCAGGGTCCGGCCCCGAGTGTACCGCCCGCCACGAGCAGCGCGGCGCCGAGGGCCATCGGGAAGCTGTCATAATACCAGATGTTGGGCAGGACCATCGGCAGCAGCACGAGGAGGATGCCGATCCGCGATGCGGCAGGCAGGCGGTCATCGCGCCAGGCCGCGATCGTCACGCTGAGGATCGAGATCGTGAGCAGCGCTTGGACCACATCCGCCAGGAGGACGGGGGCGCCTAGGGCCAACAGGTAGCCCTTGGCGCTCAGCAGTAGGCCCACATAGCTCGGATCCGTCGGATCGCCGGTGCTCGCCATGTGCTCGGCCATTTTGTCGAGAAGAAGTGGCCAATACTCCCAGCCGACCGTGAGGGTGCTAAGCCCCATGGCAAGGAGGGCACTGAGGCTCGCCGAGAGGATCACGCGCCAGTCGCGGGTTGTCAGCACGGCGAGGAGGACGAGCGGGCCGAGGCTGGGCTTGAAGGTGGCCAGCCCGATCATGATGCCCGCCGCGACAGCGTGACCCCGGCCCCAAAAGGCAAAGCCCGCGATCAGGCAGGCAAGCCAGATCTGCGTCAGATGCCCGGTCCCGAGGATGATGACGCAGGTCGGCGGGGCGGCGGCCAGAATGCGGAGGGCTCGCGGTGCCGTGGGTGCGACGACGCGGAAGAGCCATAGCGTGGCCAGAACATAGAAGCCGACCCCGAAAGCCCCAAGGACGAAGCGCGCTGGGGCCTGCTCCAGAAAACTGAGCGGGCCTACCAAGACGAAGACATGGGGCGGGTAGAGCCAGCGGATCCGACCCTCCAGGCCATGCACCGCCGTGAAGGCCTCGTTGTCGAAGAGGGACGCGATCTCCCCGCTCAGAAACAGCTGCGACGCCGCGTGGAAGACCAAGAAGTCGACCTCGCCCACGGTGGTTGAGCCGGTCAACAGCGCGAGCCGAAGACCGACAAAAATGGCAATGACCCAGGCCAGGACAAGGGCCGTGGGGGTGTCGAGCCAGCGGAGAAGCGGTGTTGACGCCACCGCGCCCCCATCGCTCGCTAGTGTCACCGCCTTGGGCATCACGGCCCCGCTGGCCCGGCCAGAGGGCTCACGCGCCCTCCGTCACACGAGCACCGCGCCGCCGCTCTCGATGGCGC
>JBCCLX010000245.1:0-6910 GCA_039026635.1 Pseudomonadota bacterium | reverse complement strand
GCCGCCGCCCCGCCCGCCCTCGCCGCCCCTTCATCTCAACGACTGGGCCTTGGGCGTGCCGTGAGCGGGGTTGGGGCGGTTGGCGGCGCTGCTGCGGCCCGGCAGGACCTGCGAGATTTCGGAGAGCGTCGATCTGGCGCGGGCTCGGCCGCGTCACCTGCGGGCGGCGGGCGCTTGGTCGTGGCCTAGACGGCCGATTGCGCTGGCAAGAGGCGCCGAACCGTGCGCTGCAACCGTTGCAATGCTTGACAGGCGCTCGCCGCCGCGCCCTCATTTGCAAAACAGAATATCCGGGAGCCAGCTATGACACCTCGTCTCGCCACTTCATTCCCAAGCGGGCTGATCCGGCTTGCGCTCTGCGCGGCCTTCGCCTTGCTCCTCTTCTTGCCGGTTGCTGCGCCAGAGGCCGAAGCCCAGGCCGTCCGTCCGCCCGACAGTGCTGTCTCCAACGCGCCGGCGGCGCCGGGGGATCGTGCTGAACGCGACTACACGCGCTCGCCAAACGCCGAAACGGCGCCCCGGCGGCTCTATACCCAAGGTCAGTCTTCCGATGCAGCGCAGTGGCGCGAAGTGCGGGCGGGCGAAGCGATGACCGTCAGCATTCCCAACCAGATGGCAGGCGTTCTGATCCAGAGCCCGGGAGCCTACTGGATCGATTGGCGGGAGGCAGATGGGCCGCTGATCAAAGGCACGCTCTATGGGTTTGCGGGGATCGCGGTCATCTTGCTGCTCTTCTACCTGTTGCGCGGGCGCATTCGCATCGATCATGGCCTCTCGGGTCGGACCATCGAACGCTTCAAGCCGCTGGAGCGCTTCGGGCATTGGCTGCTGGCCGGCTCCTTCATCCTGCTGGCGCTGACGGGGCTTAACCTGCTTCTCGGCAAAGAATATCTGATGCCGCTCATTGGCAAGGAGGCCTATGCCACCGTCACCATCGCGGGCAAATGGGTGCATAACAACGTCGCTTGGGCCTTCATGGCCTCGCTCGTGCTGATCTTCTTCATGTGGGTGCTGCATAACCTGCCGCATCGCACCGATATCAAATGGATCCTGCAGGGCGGCGGGCTTTTCATGAAGGGCGTCCATCCCCCGGCACGGAAGTTCAATGCGGGCCAGAAGCTGATCTTCTGGGGCACGCTGGTCTTCGGCGCCTCGATCTCGGCTTCCGGGCTCTCGCTGCTCTTCCCCTATGAGCTGCCGATGTTCGCGAAGACCTTCGAGATCCTCAACACTCTCGGCGCCGAGGCGGTGATCGGCTTTGCGCTGCCCACCGAACTGAGCCCGATCGAGGAGATGCAGTATGCGCAGATCTGGCACACCATGGTGTCGATCGCGATGATCATCTTCATCGTCGCGCATATCTACATTGGCTCTGTGGGCATGGAGGGCGCCTTTGCTGCCATGGGCTCGGGCCATGTGGACCGTAACTGGGCGCTTGAGCACCATCAGCTCTGGGTCGAGGAGGAAGCGGAGAAGGCGGCCGAGGGTCGACCCGCTGCCGCCGGCGCGATCCCGGCCGAGTGACGCGCGCGCCTGTGACGGGCCTCTTCCGTGCCTTGGTGCTGGCAGCGCTGCTGGCGGCACCCGTCCTGTCCGGCCCGGCTGCCGCCGAAGAGAGTGCTGGCGGCTATGCGCTCTTGGAGGGGCACGGCGGACCGGTGAAGGGGCTCGCGGTCAGCCCCGACGGGCGCTTTGCCGCTACGGCAAGCTTCGACACCGCGCTCGGGCTGTGGTCGCTGCCGGAGGGGCGGCATCTGCGCTGGCTCGATGGTCATGAGGCTGCCGCCAATGCGGTCCTCTTTCTGCCCGAGGGACGCATGGTCTCCGCCGGCGACGATTTCGCGCTGATCCTCTGGGAGGCGGAGACCGGGACGGTCGAACGGCGGTTTAAGGGCCATAAGGGCAAGATCATCTCCCTGGCGGCTGCCGCCGATGGGAAGATCGCGAGTGCCGGCTGGGATGGATTGATCGGTCTCTGGGATCTCAACGCCGAGCAAAGCGGCCCGATGCGCTGGCTCGAGGGTCATCAGGCCAACGTCAATGACGTGGTCTTCTCGCGTGACGGCCAGACGCTCTATTCGGCCTCCTATGACGGTACGATCCGGCGCTGGGACCTCTCGGAGGAGGCGCCTCGGCCCGAGACGCTCCGAAGCCATGGCTTTGGGGTCAATCACCTGCTCTTGGATGAGGAGGCGGGGTGGCTTGCCTATGGCGCGCTCGATGGTGCGGTGCGGGCGCTCGATCTGGCGACCGGCGAGACCATTGCGGATCTGACGACGGAGCGTCGGCCGATCCTGGCGATGGTTCGCGCGCCCGGCGGTCAGTTCCTCGCGACAGGTGATGGCGAGGGTTATGTGACGGTGATCGACACCGAGACCTGGACCATTGAGCGCGATTTCCGCGCCGCCCTGATGGGGCCGATCTGGGCGCTTGCCTGGGCCATGGCGCCGGACGGATCGCCCGGGCGGGTGCTGGCGGGCGGACTGGCGGATGAAGCCGCTCTCTGGCCCGTGCTCGACGATGCGGCTGAGGCGGCGCCCTTTGCTGGCGGCACGCGCGCGTTCCACCGCGATCCCGTCGAGATGACGAATGGCGAACGTCAGTTCATGCGCAAATGTTCGATCTGCCACACCCTCACGGGCGACGGTGGGCGCAAGGCGGGGCCGAGCCTTGCCAATCTCTTCGGCCGCCGTGCTGGCACTTTGCCGGGCTATCGCTATTCGGAGGCGTTGACCGGCTCTGATATCATCTGGAATGCGGAGACGATCGGGGCGCTCTTCCGCCAAGGGCCCGATGTCTTCACGCCAGGCTCGAAAATGCCAATCCAGCGGATCGCGAAAGCGGCTGACCGAGCCGACCTGATCGACTATCTCCGTGACGAAACGAACGGGGCTGCCCGCGAGAGTGCGCCCGACACAACAAGGGAGTGAATGATCGATGAAAGCCTTCTTGATGGCGGTTGTCGCAGCGGCGGTGATCTCGGTCGGCGCGTGGTATGGGCTCAACGAAGTGCTGCCCTGGTCCTCGGCCGATGCGTTCCAGAAGAGCGACAGCGTGCGCCTCGACCCGGACAGCTTGCTCCCGATCCAGTGAGCGAGCGGGTCTGCTGAACGGCGTTGCCGATCCGGACAGTCTCGCGCCGGGGCCTACTCGAGCGCTGACAGAGCCCGCCCGATCCGGTATTCAGCGCGGGTTTGCGGACGATCCAGCGGCGCGATTCCTGATCTTTGCGCCTGCGAGGGCCCTCTATGCTGCCTCTTGCGCTCGTGCTCGATGCCGTGATCGGCGAGCCGGAACCGCTCTGGAAGCGGGTGCCGCATCCGGTCGTGTTGATGGGCCGGCTCGTCACGATGCTCGACGAGGGCCTGAACGACGGATCCTACCGGCGGCTGCGCGGGGTCGCCGCCCTCCTGATCCTCATTGGGGTGTGCATCGCGCCGGCGCTGCTGCTCTCCACCAGCCTTTTCGGCGGCGTGCCGGATGTGATCATCGCCGCCATCCTGCTGGCGCAGCGGAGCCTTGTAGACCATGTCTTGGCGGTGGCGTCTGCGCTTTCGCGCTCGGTCGAAGAGGGGCGGGTGGCGGTCGCCCATATCGTCGGCCGGGATCCCGGTGGGCTCGATGAGCCCGCCGTGGCGCGCGCGGCTGTGGAGAGCGCGGCGGAGAACTTTTCGGACGGCGTGGTCGCGCCCGCCTTCTGGTTCCTCGTGGCGGGCCTGCCGGGGATCGTGCTCTACAAGGCTGTGAACACCGCCGACAGCATGATCGGGCACCGGACCCCGCGCCATGAGCAGTTCGGCTGGGCCGCGGCGCGCCTTGACGATCTGCTCAACCTTGTACCGGCGCGTCTGGCGGGGCTCCTGATCGCAGGCGTCGGCGGGGGGCGGGCGGCGATCGATGTGATGGTGCGCGACGCCTGGCTGCATCGCAGCCCCAATGCCGGCTGGCCCGAGGCCGCGATGGCCGCAAGCCTCGGCTTGGCGCTGGCCGGCCCGCGCTATTATGCCGGCGCGCTCACCGATGATCCCTATCTCAATCCACAGGGCCGCAGCGAGGCGACGCCTGCGGATATCCGCTCCGCCGTCGAGATCCTCTGGCGCGCCTGGGCGGTGCTCCTCGGGATCACGGCCGCTCTCTGGGCGCTCGGCTGGATCTGGGGCGCCGTCTTCGGCTGAAGGTTCTGGCTCAGGGCTCTGGATCAGCCGCAAGCTGGATCGCGGCTTCCGAGAGCGCCCTCTCATGGCCCACGCCCAGGATCCAGGCCTCCTCCGCCACGACCATGGCCACCTCCTCGGTTGTGAGGGCGTGCTCGCCGGTGGGCCCGGTGAAGAGCGGCGCGAGGTGCCCCTCGCGATCAAGCGCCTGCAGTGCGCCGGCCGTCAGCCGCACCTGCACGGCGTCCTTCACAGGCGGGGCATTCCCAGCCTGCGCTCCGTCCGTTGACGCCAACGCTGCGGACACCGCTGCATCGATAAGGCCGGGGTAGATCTCGGCGATCACCGTCGTCCCGGGGCTGGGAGCCGGTACGGCGAGCCCCGTCTCAAAGGGCCAGATCACGAGATCCTGTCGCGCCTGTCGCGCCTGTCGCAGCCGCTCGAGGGCGGCGATCCCCATCAGCGCTTGGCTGCCCACGCTGCCGGTCGTGAAGAGCTTCCAGACAGGCTGCGCCCGGGGCACCTGCCGCTCCACAATCCGCCGCTCCGCCGGTAGCAGGACGCCGTAGCCGGGCGGTTTCCGGGCCGGCAGACCCGGGACGTCCCTCGTCGGTGGACGTCCCCAGAAGGGCCCTTCGGCGGCGAAGCGTGCGTTCATGCGCGCCGCCACTTCGAAGCGGTTGTTGGCATTCTGCGCGCCATCGTCGATCGCAGAGGCCAGATGGCTCCAGAGCGCGCGCCACCCGGGCTCAGCCCCCGGCAGAAGCGGCGCGATGCTCCCTGCCGGATAGCCGATCGGAAAGTCGAACCCGATGAGCAGGCGGTGGCGGTTCTGCCCCGTCCAATCGAGCAGGGCGCCGATCAGGCCCATGGCCTCTGCTCGCGTGGCAGGATTGGTCAGGCGCGGCAGCTGCTTAGGGCATGCTCCAGCAATCGCGATCCAGATGCTGTCATTGCCCCGCTTCGGCACGGCCGCGGCCGACCAGTCCACCATGGCGACGGTATCGAACAGCATCCTCAGCTTCCCCCTAGCGCCGATTTTCTGCCGGACCCTTGCGCCCGGCCGCCCTCGCGCGGCACGAGGGAGACACGGTGATCGGCGGCGGGAGCGACCTGCAGCCCGCAGGAGGTAGGACGTGGGGGAGAGAGGCATAGGAGCGGTGTCGTGGCCGAGCGGTGGCGCGTCGAGCGTCGGAGCGTCGGGCGATGAGCCGTGTTGCGGTCGCAGGTGCGCCGATGCCGCGCGCCCCCAGTTGTGCGGAGTGGCCCGGTGCTGAGCCGGATCGCCATTCCCCCGCCCGATACGGTGGCCGCTGCTGCGGCTGAGGCTGAGCTTGCCGAGAAGACCATGCCGCCGGGCGCGCTCGGCCGTGTCGGGCGCCTGGCTGTCACCATGGCGGCGGCGCAGGGCAGGGCGGTGCCCTCTGCCGATCCGGCGGAGGCCCTGGTCTTCGCTGCCGACCATGGGATCGTGGCCGAGGGCGTCTCCGCCTGGCCGCAGGCTGTGACCGCGCTCATGGTGGAGGTCTTGGCCAGGGGGGCTGCGGCGGCGCCGGTTCTGGCGGAGAGCGCGGGGGTGGCGATCACGGTCATCGATGCCGGCGTCGCCAGCCCCTATCGGACGCCGCCGCCGGGGCTTTCCGGCGCGCCGGTGCGGGCGGGTACGCGCAACGCCGCCATCGAGGATGCGCTGACGGCTGAGGAGGTTGCGGCCGCCCTCGATCTCGGGGCCGAGGCCGCGGCGGCCGCGCTCGCCCGTGGGGCCCGCGTCCTGTTGCCCGGCGAGATGGGGATTGGGAACACGGCGACAGCCGCGCTGCTCGCCCATGCGGTTGCTGGCCTGCCGCTCGATACGCTGACGGGCCCCGGCGCCGGCCTCGATCCCGCTGGCGTCACGGCCAAGGGCGCGGTGCTCGCCCGCGCAGCCGCCCGGCGCCCCGGCCCCTGCGTCCCAGAGGCGGCACTGGCCTGCTTCGGCGGGCTCGAGGTTGCGGCGATGGCCGGGGCGATGATCGCGGGTGCCGGCGGGCGCGCCGTCGTGCTCGTGGACGGGTTCATCGCCACGGCCGCTGCCCTCCTGGCCGTGACGGCGCGACCCGAGATTGCACCCTATCTCCTTTATGCCCATCGCTCCGCCGAGCCCGGACATCGGGCGATGCTGGCTCATCTGGGCGCAGAGCCGCTTCTCGATCTCGATCTGCGCCTCGGCGAAGGCACCGGAGCGCTCCTGGCTTTCCCGCTGCTGCGCGCCTCCTGCCGCGTGCTCGCCGAGATGGCGACCTTCGAGAGCGCAGGCATCCCGCGATGAACGTTGGGCCGGTCGCCGCCTGCCGGCGCGAAGGCGCGCGTGCCCTCTCGGCCTTGCAATTCCTCACCCGGCTGCCGCTGCCCGATCCGGGATGGGAGGAGGGGCGGCTGCGCTATGCCCTGGCGTGGTTCCCGCTCGCGGGGCTCGTGGTCGGGGGTCTTGCCGGGGCGGTGCTCTGGCTCGCCGCCGGCCCTCTCGGCCTGCCGGCGGCCTTTGCCGCAGTCCTCGGGATCAGCGTCGCGGCCTGGCTCTCGGGGGCGTTGCACGAGGACGGGCTCGCCGATCTGGCCGATGGAACGGGGACGCCGGGCCGCTCGGCGGAGCAGGCGCTCGAGATCATGCGCGACAGTCGCATCGGGGCGCATGGCGCGGTGGCCCTGATCCTTGCCTTCGCCGCGCGGATCACGCTTCTCGCAGCGCTCAGCCCCCTCGCAGCGGCAGGGGCGCT
>JBCCLX010000244.1:0-6953 GCA_039026635.1 Pseudomonadota bacterium | reverse complement strand
TTCCAGCGCACCTACAACGAGGAGTGGATCATCCAGCGCCACGGATACCGGACCCCGGCGCAGGTCCGACAGGAGCAAACCGAAACCATGCAGGCGGCCGCTTAAGTCCACCGCACTGTCTCATAACCGTAGACCGGTACAGTCGGAGTTTGAGATCAAGATAGGGGCGGGCGACCATGTGGTGAGCCCGCCTCCGTAAAAGCGTGCAGCGTCACTTGCGGCGAGCAAAGTCGATGTAGGCAGAGACTATCGGTACCGTGCTCCGCATGCGGTCGAGTCTCATTTGTAGTGCCGCCAAAAAGCCCAAATTAGCGCTCAATAGGCGACTTGTAGAATGGGCTGGCGGGGTCGGAGTCATCGAATATGCGCGAGCGTTCAAACTCCTCCTGCACCCGATCGGAGTACTTGTCAGACGGCAGTTCGCTACCGTCACGGTCGGTTCCGCTCCTCGGCCAAAGAACATAGAACGCGACCAGCAGAAAAAGACCCACAAAGACTTCGTCTGCCATCGCGGTTCCTCCTAACGATCGTCTACAGTCCCATAGACGTGGAGCCGAAGCGGTTCATCGGTCGGCGGGTCATCCGGTCCGCTACTACCAGTTCGTGGCCCGAACTCATCGCTCTGCGGCCATTCGCGGCGCTCATCATAGCGCATTCCGACGTCGGACAGAATGCTCTCGACATTTGTTGTCCGGCCCGAGGCCGCGCGCTTCAGGTCGTAGATGACGGACTCGGCGAGGCTGTCGCGCTTCCCGAACTCCTGACGGACCTGATCTTCGAGGGCGTACATCCGGTCCGTCTGCTCCCCTGGGTTCTCCATTAGCTCGGCGAAGTAGTCGCCGGCCGTCGTGCTGCCGCCGCCCTCGATCACGGCGCGCCAATAGGCCTGTCTGCGATCCGCCTCGCTCTCGGGTCCGGTCACGCTGCCGAGGATCGACGCCTTCACGCGGTTGTAGCCGTCGAGGGCGTCGTCGAGGAGGCCGCGGTCGCCATGGCCATCGACGGCCCGGATCTCTGCCGCAAAGTCGCGATCGCGGATGAAGCGCTCCTCGCGACCGCCTTGCGTCTCGCCCAGCTCTGCTCGGCGGGCCTCATAGACGCTGCGCGGGGTCCGCATCTCTCCCGCATTGTCGACGGGTGCCGCACCCATCGACAGATCGGCGCCGCCGACCCCGCGCTCGCGCCCGCCGAAGTCCCGCGCGACGCCGATTTCCGGGACCTCGATTCGGGATGCCCTCGGATCGCCGGCAGGCCCCGCCTGCAGACCGACCGAGCCGAGGATCTCGTTCAGGAGCCGGTAGTCACCGGCTTCGCGGAGGGCGGTCAGGCCACCGGCCGCGTAGGATCGCTGGATCTGGCCCGGCGCGCTCGTGAAGACGCCCATATCGTGGGTGTAGCGGTCGGACCACCAGTCCGCGCGGTTGGCATAGCCGTTTTCCATGAGCTCGTATTTGAGCTTCTTGTAGGCCCAGGACTCGACGACGAGATTGGCCGCCTCGACGAGGCCCATCTCCTGAGAGAAGCCGCCCGTTTCGGAGCGCGTCAATGCCTCCTCATAGCTGCGCTCGGCACCGACCGCCTCGCTCGCCTCGCGCCTGAGCGCCTCGGTCTCGGTGAAGGCGCTGCTGTTGAAGCCGCTGCGGGTGAGACCGCGCTGAACGTCCCGCGCGAAGGCCATCTGGAAGGCCGATTGCAGCCCTTCGTTCTCCTGGAACGCGCGCTGCATCTCGTTGGAGACGTTTCGATCATCGGAGCTTACGAAACGCTCGGTCGACTCGTGTCGACCGTCGATGCCCGCGTTGACCCCGGCCGATCGTGTGCCGCCACGGCTCGGACCGCCGGTTCCACGCGACGCACCCATATTTGCGCCGGCGGTCGCAAGGCGGCTCATCGCCTCGACATCGTTCTCGGAGCTTCCCCGTGCCACACGATACGCCCTTGAGAACGCCTCGTTCTGCAGCAGCCCATAGACCTCCGAGTTCTCGGCGCGCTCGCTGTCGGTCCAGAGCGTGCCGCTCGTGGAGCGGGTCTCCGAGCCACGGCTCGAGGAGAGTGCGCGATCGAGTGCCTGGCTGAACTGGAGCCGCTCGCTCTCCATGGCGCGCTCGGCGGCGGTGACGCTCTCGGTGGTGGCGGCCGAGAAGGTGAAGCGGGGGAGCACGCTCTGGGCACCGTTCACGTGGAAGCCCGCGACCGGCGTCTCGCGCATGGGCGACTCGACCATGAGGAGCGGCTGCTTCGCGATGGTGGCCGGCGCCGGGACCTTCTCGTCGAAGGTGTCGGGGCCGCCGGCGCGGGCCGCAATGGTGTTGAAGCTGTAGACGCTGCCGGTGATGAGCAGGAGGCTCAGGATCGGCACGGACGAAGCGAAGAGGCCGGCCACTGCGAGCTGCTTCTGGACTTCATCGTCGGCCGAGAACTGCCCACTGAGCGAGGTGAAGGGCAGGCCCGCCCCGTCGAGGCTCGCGATATCGCTCGCGAGGCTGTGCAGGATGTAGAGGTTGATGAAGGCGAGGGTCGGCGCCCAGAACTGGATCCAGAGCCCGATCAGGACGTAGCGCGAGACGATCCGGAACCCGCCGAAGCCCATGACGGCCGCGACGAGCACGATCGGCGCCATCGCATAGAAGAAGCCCTCGACGAAGGAGATGAGCGGGCGCGTGTAGCTCTCGAAGATGTTGCCCTGCGCGATCCACTGGGCGTTGCGCTGCCGGATCGCATCGGCGAGCGCCACGGCGAAGCCCTCCTTCATGTCGAGCTGGAGCCGCCGCATCGCGCCCATATCGACGAGCGGACCGACGAAGAGCGAGAGCAGCGCCTCGTCGGTCGAGACGCCTGGCGGCAGGCCGAAGATGTCGAAGAGCTCAGCCACCCGCTCGTTGACGACCGCCTCGGTCGGCGCGATGGCACGCGCGGGATCGTGGAAGAGATCGGCGAGGACCTGCGATTTGAGGGCCGGGATGAAGCTCGTGCGGGACCATTGGACGAGCTCGGTGTGGCCTTCGACGCAGTCCTCGTTGGAGCCCGCGCCGATATGGTTGAAAGTCCCGAAGGCCGCGTTCTCGAATTTTACGGCCTCGTGGACGAGGACGGCGGAGGAGAGCGCCGTGCGCTGGATGGACCCCATGTCGAGGCCGAAGCTCGTGCAGGTCGAGACATACATCACCCAGGATCGGCGGAAGTCGCCGCCGGCGGCCTCGCTGGCCGCGGCATAGGTGTCCGGGAAACTCGCGGCGCGGCGCAGGATCGACCAGGTCTCGAGCGCCGAGGCGAACCCGTCCTCAGTGATGCCGGGATAGGAGAAGGCGGTCTCGGTCATGTCGGTCAGCGCATAGCCGATGCGGCTGAGGAGACTGCCCGTGAAGGCGATGCCGAGCGGCACATTCGCGACCGTGCGGGTCTGGCCGGTATAGACGTTCTCCATGGTGACCGTCGTCTTCGGCACGAAGAGCACGCCCCAGACGAGGAGCACCACGAGGAGGTGGTGGAACTGGATGCCGCGCGCCTGGAGGATCGCCTGGCCGGCGAGCGCGAGGACGCCGAGGAGCATCACCGTCGCGAGCAGCCCCGTGTAGTCGTTGGCCGAGCCAGTGCCGACATTGCCCATGATGGCGGCGACGCCGTTGACGATGTCGGCGAGGAAGGCGAGATCGCCGAAGACGAGCCAGTCCATCGCTCTACTCCGCGCTGAAGCTGGCGAGGGAGGTTTCAGCCTCGGGCTGCATCACCAGAAAGAAGCCCTCGTAGATGCGCATCAGCTCCGCGAGGTTGCCGTGCTTGCGCTGGAGCCGCGCGATCTCGGCGTCGTTGGCGCGCACCGCCGCGGCCATCACCTCCGCTACCTTCACGCTGTAACCGTCCTCGATCGTGCCGGCGGCGCGCTGTGCGGCGGCGTGGAGATCGCGGACCATCTGGGCGGTGAGCTCGAGCGCGAGCTGGAAGGCGGCCTCGCGGGCGAAGGTGATCGCCGCCTGCTCGGAGATGCTGGCAAGCCGGACGAAGTAGGCGCCGGTCGAACCGGGGAGAGCTGCGACAAGGCTTCGGGTCGGGGCGTCGAGCCCGCCGTCCCGCATCTGTCGAAGCGCGCCTGTGTCCGGGTCGGTCAGGCGGTGGAAGACGGCCTGCGCGAAGCCTTCGTCGCCCCAGTCGCTCTCCACCATGGCGGGCGCGAGGCAGCCGTCCGCGCCCTCGCCCACGCAGCTCATGTAGCGAGTGACCGAGCCGTCGATCCAGGACTCGATCAGGCCCGGATCACCGTTGATGGTCGCGATCTCGAAGCTGTCGGCGCCCGCGTCGTAGTCGACGATGACGGTGCCTGAGATCGTCATCATAATCGAGAGGATCTCGTCGTCGCCGCCGGCCTCGAACCAGTCGTCGACACTCGAGGATTTGAGCGCGCGCCAGACGAGATTGCCGGTGAGCCGCTCCTCCATCTCGTCGGGCGCGGAGGCTGCGACGGCTTCGGTGGGCGACTGGCCGGTCGAGGTCGACCAGCTTTCGAAGACGTCGCCGATGCCCTCGACCGTCGCGATGGTCGAGGCCTCGCCGTATTTCTTGCCCGTGAGCGCCGAGGCCGTGTCGTTGACGATGCCCTGGGCCAGCTGGCAGCTGTTTCCGAAATGCTGGTTCAGCTCCTGTACCTTCCGCTGCAGCGTCTCGATCGTGCGCATGCATTGCGGGCAGACCCCGTCGAGGGCGAGCTGGAAGGCGTAGCCGACGGCGTTCGAGGCGACGGCGCGCATGAGCTCGACGAACTGGTCGGCATTGATGAAGCTGAAGGAGCCGGTGAAGAAGTCGATGCCGCCGCAGCCCGCACGGAAGTTCGGGGGCGTGAAGGCGACGAGGTTCGGATCGACGATGCGGTTGCGAACATAGAGGTTGCCGCCTGAGATCTCGCCCCTTCGCTGGGTCTCGTAGAAGCCGGGCGGGGTGGCGTTGACCATGTTGTTGAACATGGAGGTCATCTGCTCGCGCATGCCGGCGGAGGCGGGCGAGGCAGGGACGGTCAGTGCTGCGATCAGGGTCGCGATCACCGCTGAGCGGCCTCGCCGCATCGATCGATCGAAGACAATCATCGGCTTTCTCCCTTCTCGCCCGTCCGGGCATCCGTGCCGCCGGTGACCTCCGGGTCCTCGCCGACCCAGGCCGTGCAGAGCCCCGCGGCCATGCGGCGGAGCCAGGGGCGGAGATCGGCCGGGACCCAGACCGTGACCTCGGTGAAGCCTTCCTGCCGACGCCGGCGCCGGAGGCTCCGCATGCGCTCCTTCGGGCTCTCGCGCCTGCTTCCACCTTCCTTCTCCGCATCGTCCCGGTCGGTCGTCATGGCACCCCGTCGCCGGTCATCCGGCCGCGCAGCCAGGCGACAAGCCGGTCCGGATCCTCAAGGATCTCCGGGTCGATCTCGGCCGGGCTGACCTCGGTCGTGCTGCGCTGGACGGGAAGCGTCGCCTCCCAGGCCTCTTCCGAGATCCAGCCGGCCTGCTTGGCGACGAGGAGAATCCGCCGCTCGAGATCGGTGCGGGTCATGAGGCCTTGGCCGACGAGCCGGATCTCGCCCGGCGGGCGCATGAGCGCGATGGCGGGTACTGTGCGCACACCGAGCAGCGCTGCCTGGCCGCGATCCGGCACCCAGTCCACATGGAAGGCGCCCGAGGTCATGGGCCGGCCGTCGAGCGCGACGGCCATCACTTCGAGCCCGGTTGTCCGCTCGATCGCCTCGAGAAGCGGTGCCTGTTGCTCGCAATAGGGACAGGTCGAGGCGTAGAAGAAGACGAGGCCGATCCGGTGCGAGAGATGGGCGAGGAGCGCCTGCCGCGCGCGGTGCGCCTGCGCATCCATCGCCTGGGCCCCGAAGCTCGCGATCGGCCGCTCGGCATTGGCGTCGAGCAGCGGATCGCCGAGGGTGACCGCCTGGGTTGCCCGGGCGAAAGCCGAGGCGCGGTCCATCGCGACCCGCTGGAGCATGAGATAGGCGCGGACCTTGGCGGGCGTTGGATCGTCGACGGCGGCATCGCGGTAGCGGTCGAGGTGTTCGCGGAGCCAGGCGGAGGAGAGCGGGGTTGGGCCGCTTGGTGCGGGTGACGACGCGTCCGCGTCCTCCGGCGCGACGGCAAACTCCGGTTCATTTGACTGCGCTCCGGGGGAGGGCGCTTCAGCCTCTTGCGGCGGGTCCTCGTACCAGAACCATCCCTCGGCCCTGCCAGCGTGGAAGCCTTTCGGTGCTTCGTCGCCGGCTGCAGCGCCGGCAAGACAAAGAACGAGAAAGGAGAGAGGGATCGGTGGTCTCATTGGGAGGCCTCTGGCGCGGCCGTGATCGGCCCGGAGGCGCCCCAGCCGGCGAGGCGGACGCCATCCTCCGGCCCGTGCCCGGCCGCGAAGAAATGTGCGCGGCCGCGATGGAAGAGCACCGGGGCTGGCAGCAGGCGGAGCACGCCCGTCGCATCCGGCACGCCGATGCGGTTGGCGGGGATGTAGAAGAAGGCCCAGTCCGGGAGTTCCTCCGACGCAGCGGTGAGGATCGGCAGCTCGTCAACGACGGGCTGGTAGCGGACGCGGTCATACCCCGGCAATTCAAGGACGGCTGTCGGTCGCCAGGCCGGGCCGCCGTCGACGGGCGACACGGGTAGGCGGTCGGCGGCCTGATCGTCCTGGACACGGAGCTGATGCCGGCACGGGCCGCGCTCGAGCGCCGCGCAACCGGGTGCCGACCACTGCACGGCGAGCGTGCGGACTGCCACTGGCCCGCCGATTGTCTCGGCAATGTCCTCGCGGGTCTCGAGGCGCGCTGCAGGAACCCCTGCGGCTATCGTCTCGAAGGCCGACAGTGCTTCCGTGAAGAGACGCTGCTGCGCCGCGACGCCCGTCGCCACAGTGCCTGCCGGCACGAAGCCGAAGAGCTTTGCGCGCTCCGCCCCGCTCCGCCTGTCGGGCCGGAGCAACGACGCCGTCCCGGC
>JBCCLX010000243.1:0-7016 GCA_039026635.1 Pseudomonadota bacterium | reverse complement strand
GAGCTACGCCCGCTCCCACTCGCGTTCCCCGTCGAAGTGGCAGCTCTGGCAGAGACCGATGGAATGGGGTTCGACCTGCAGCCCGAGGCGGAGGAGCGCGCGGCTGTCGCTGCCTACCTTGGGTTAAACGGCCTGCCGGGCCTCGGCTTTCGCGGGACGCTCGCCCCCTCGGGCGGCGGCTGGGCGCTGACGGGCCGGCTCACGGCGCGGATGCTGCAATCCTGTGTGGTGACGCTAGAGCCCGTGGAAACCGCCGTGGATGTCGCCGTCGAACGCATCTGGCTGCCCGATGTCGTCCTGCCCGAGGGGGCGGAGATCGAGCTCGGCGCGGACGATGACACAGCCCCCGAACCCCTGGGCGATGACATCGATCTGGCCGGCCCCATGGTCGATGCGCTCGCGCTCGAGATCGATCCTTTTCCGCGCGCCCCAGGCGCCGAGCATGGCACGCGCGTCTATGCACCGCCCGGTGCCGAGCCTTTGACCGAGGAAGCCGCGCGCCCCTTCGCGGGCCTTGCCGATCTCAAAGCTCGGCTCGAGCGGGGTGATGGATCGGGCGAGGACGATGGGGGCAAGACGAACTGACGTTGTGACACCTAAGCCTGTGTTTTCCGCACGCGCCCCCTTGCTCTCGGAGCCGATATGAGTATTTTCCGCGTCTCTCTCGCGACGGGATGGCCCTGGGCGCGGTGATTTGGATATTTTCTGGGGGCACGGGCTCTCGGCAACGGCGGGGACCGCCGTGACACGGAAGGGTGAGACATGGCTGTCCAACAGAACCGCAAGACCCGGTCGAAGCGCGGCATGCGTCGCGCCCACGATGCGCTGAAGATCGTCGCGTCGAGCGAATGCCCCAACTGCGGCGAGCTGCGCCTGCCCCATCACGTCTGCGGGGCCTGCGGCTATTACCGTGACCGTGAAGTGGTCAAGAGCGCGCCCGAGATTGATCTCGACGACGACGCGGCCTGATTGAGGCGGGCCCGGTACTGCCGGGGGACGGGACACGGCAAAAGGCGGAGCGGGCCTGTTCAATGGCCCGATACCAGGCATTGTGGCCTCGGGCCGATAACTGGGCGGAAGCAGGACGCACGTAATGACGGGGGTCGTGATCTCGGTCGACGCCATGGGCGGCGACGGTGGACCGGGCCCAGTCTTGGGCGGTCTCTCGCGGGCTTTGCGCAAAGTTCCGGATCTCCGGTTCATCATTCATGGCGACCTGGCGATCCTGGAACGGATCCTGCGGCGTCGGCGCCATACTGCGCTCCGTGAGGCCTGCACGCTACGCCATGCTGACGATGTCGTCCTGATGGCCGACAAGCCCGCGCGGGCGCTGCGGGAACGACGGCAAAGCTCCATGTGGTCGGCGATCGAGGCGGTGAAGGCGGGCGAGGCGCCGATCGCCGTCTCCTGCGGCAACACTGGTGCGCTCTTGGCAATGTCGGTCCTCATCCTGCGCAAAGCGCCTGGGATCGACCGTCCGGCGATTGCGGTGCACTGGCCCTCCGCGGCCCCTCACGGCTTCACGACCGTCCTTGATGTCGGCGCGGATGTCCGCGCGGGCCCGCGGGGATTGGTGCAATACGCGGTGATGGGCGCGGAATATGCGCGCGCGAGCTTCGGGATAGAGCGTCCGCGCATCGGCTTTCTCAATGTGGGCACCGAGAAGACCAAGGGGCCGCCCGAGCTGCACCTCGCCGCCGAGACGGTGACGGCAGCCGTGGCGGAGGGCGTGCCCTATCAGGTGGCGGGTTTCGTCGAGGGCACGGATATTGCCGCAGCAAGCGTCGATGTCGTGGTTACTGACGGCTTCACGGGCAACATCGCACTGAAGACCGCCGAGGGCACAGCCAGTTTCATCCGCCAAGGCCTGAAGGAGGCTTTTCAGCACACGATCCTCAGCCGCATGGGCAGCCTCTTCGCCTTCACCTCGCTTCGACGCTTTCAGAAGCGGATCGACCCGCGGCGCGTAAACGGCGGCGTCTTTCTAGGCCTGAACGGGATGGTCGTGAAGAGCCATGGCCGAGCGGATGCCGTGGGCATCGAGGCTGCGGTACGCCTTGCCGTCCGCATCGCCGAGCGCGATGTGGGCGCGGCGGCCATGGCGTCGCTCGAGCGTTTCGACCTTCGCGCCCTGCCCCATGGCCATGCCTCTGCGCAGTGGGATGATCCGTCTGCGGCGTCATCGCCCTCCCAGAGCGATCCTGCCACGACGCCGTCGACATCGGTGCCCGGTGGTGGCGATCCTCTATCGCTGGCATCGCGGGGCGAGCCTGATAAGACTGCGGCCGCGAACGGAAGCGAGGGGTCATGAACATCGTGCGTAGCCGCGCCATCAGCTGCGGCCATTATCTGCCCGACCGGGTCATGACCAATGACGAGCTGGCCGCGCGCATCGACACATCGGACGACTGGATCACCGCCCGTACCGGGATCAAGCAGCGCCACATCGCAGCCGAGGGCGAACTGACCTCGCATCTCGCCGTCGAGGCGGCGCAGCGCGCGCTTGCTGCCGCCGGGGTGAGCGGCGGAGATCTCGACGCGCTGGTGCTTGCTACGGCCACGCCGGATCAGACCTTCCCGTCGACAGCGACCCGCGTGCAGCATGCGATCGGCATGCGCCGGGGCTTTGCCTATGACGTCCAAGCCGCCTGTGCCGGCTTCGTCTATGCGCTGGCCAATGCGAACGGCCTCATCCTCTCCGGCCAGGCAGAGCGCGTGCTCGTGGTCGGGGCCGAGACTTTCAGCCGGATCCTCGACTGGGATGATCGCGCCACCTGCGTGCTATTCGGCGATGGAGCGGGCGCGGTCGTGCTGGAGCGGACCGAGGGAACCGGTGGCCCGGCGGATCGCGGCGTGTTGGGCACCTGCCTGCATTCGGACGGGCAGTTCAATCAGCTTCTCTACGTCTCGGGCGGGCCGTCGAGCAGTGGGCTGACGGGTCATGTGCGCATGGAGGGCCGCGAGGTTTTCCGCCATGCTGTCGTCAAGCTCGCCGATGTGGCGCATGAGGTGTTGGATAAGGCCGGCGTCACCAGCGATGCTGTGGATTGGATTGTTCCACATCAGGCGAATCTTCGAATCATCGACTCAACCGCCAAGAAAACCGGCATCTCGATGGAGAAGGTCGTGGTCACAGTCCATGATCACGGCAACACTTCCGCAGCCTCCATCCCACTCGCGCTCTCTGTCGCTGTGTCGGACGGTCGTATCAAACCGGGACAGTTGCTGCTGATGGAGGCGATTGGCGGTGGTCTCGCTTGGGGATCGGCCCTTCTACGCTGGTAGTGCAGCGCACCGTAGTGATGCAGCACTATCCCGCAAGCGCACATTCAACACCGCCGCCAAGTTATTGAAGTTGACGCCACTTCAGCCCTACCCTTATCGTTCACTAAGGGTTCACGACAACAGGAGCGGGGGCGAATGGCGGGCAACACGCTGACCCGAGCAGACCTTACGGAAGCGGTCTACCGGGAGATCGGGCTTTCTCGCAATGAATCCGCGGATCTCGTGGAGCTCATCCTGGAGGAAATCTCCGGCGCTTTGGTGCGGGGCGAGCATGTAAAAATCTCGTCTTTCGGGACCTTTGCGGTGCGCGATAAGGGCGCGCGTATGGGTCGGAACCCAAAGACCGGCGAGGAAGTGCCGATCGATCCGCGACGCGTGCTCGTCTTCCGCCCCTCTCACATTATGAAAGAGCGCATCAACCTCGGCGAAGACGCGACCATGGAGGCCGAAGGCTGATGGCCGGCGCGCCCAAGCCGGCGGCCGCGCGCGGCAAGGCGCCCGATGCGTTCCGGACGATCAGCGAGGTCTCCGAAGAGCTAGAGCTGCCGCAGCACGTCCTCCGTTTTTGGGAGACGAAGTTCAGTCAGATCAAGCCGATGAAACGCGCAGGCGGGCGTCGGCTCTATCGTCCCGATCACATCGCGCTGCTGCGGGGCATCAAAGCGCTGCTCTATGATGATGGGCTGACGATCAAGGGCGCGCAGAAAGTCCTGCGGGAGAAGGGCCTTAAAGCCGTCGTGGCCCGCGGGCGCGCGGATGCGGAGCTGAGCCTGGAGGCGCCGGCCGTGCCCTCGGATGCGGCGGCCCGGCTGGCGGCGATCAAGACGCGGCTGCAGGAGCGTGAGGCCGCCGGCACCGATGGCGCGAGCAGCCTGCCGCCTGGGCGCGAACGGATGGCAGCCTCGATCGATCGGCTCGAAGCCGTCCTCTCCCGGCTTGACCGGAGCGGCGGGACGGGCTGAACCCTCAGGATGCTCACGGCCGCCCGAGCCGGCGCGCCGGGGCCTGCAGGAAAGGCCATCGCCGCCCATTGCGCCGGCCGGATCTCGGGTATAAGCCATCGCCTATCGGACGGGCCGTAGCGCAGCCTGGTAGCGCGCTTGCATGGGGCGCAAGAGGTCGTGAGTTCGAATCTCGCCGGCCCGACCAGTCCGGAAAACGCCAGCGGGCACAGCCTGCTGGCGTTTTTTGTTGAAGGGCCTGGGACAGGAGGCAGGGCATGAGCGAGCGGCCGTCGGGTGTGGTGCCGAGCCAGGGATTGCGGGGGCTGATCGCAGAGGGCGCGATCGCGGCCGAGCCTGCCATCCAGCCCGACCAGATCCAGCCTGCCAGCATCGATCTCCGCCTTGGCCGGCGCGCCTGGCGCGTGCGGGCGAGCTTCCTGCCGGGCGCGAGGCGCGTGGAGGAACGGCTTGGCGAATTCGCCATGCATGAGCTCGATCTCGCCGGTGGTGCCGTGCTCGAGACAGGCTGTGCCTATGTGATCGAACTGGCCGAACGCCTCGCCCTGCCCTCCGAGCTTGCCGGTGCTGCCAATGCCAAGAGTTCGACCGGGCGCCTCGATCTGCTGACCCGTCTCGTCACCGACGGCTCCTCCGCCTTCGACACCGTGGCGGCGGGCTATGACGGGCCGCTCTATGCCCAAGTCAGCCCCTGCACCTTCTCGGTGCTTGTGCGCCCTGGGATCACACTCAATCAGCTACGCCTGCGCAGGGGCGATCCGGTGCTCGACGACGCGGCGCTCGCCGCGCTCCATGCCGGGGAGCCGCTCGTCGACGGCGAGCCGGTCATCGATGGTGGGCTCGGCTTCTCGGTGGATCTCTCGGGTGCTGCGGCCGCGGAATGCGTTCTTGGTTGGCGCGCGCGTCGGCACTCGGGGCTGATCGATCTGGCGCGCATCGGGGCCTATGATCCGCTGGAGTTCTGGGAGCCTGTGCGCGTCGCCGATCATGGCGGTGTGATCCTCGATCCCGGTGCCTTCTACATCCTGGTGAGCCGCGAAGCCGTCGCCGTGCCGCCCATGACCGCGGCCGAGATGGTGCCCTATATGGCCGTCGCCGGAGAGTTTCGGGTGCATTATGCGGGCTTCTTTGACCCCGGTTTCGGGCATCGCTCAACGGGCGGGTCGGGCTCGCGTGGTGTGCTCGAAGTGCGCTGCCATGAGGCGCCCTTTGCGCTCGAGCATGGACAGACGGTGGGCCGTCTCGTCTATGAGCACATGGCCGAGGCGCCGGATCTGCTCTATGGACGCGACATCGGCTCCAACTATCAGGGCCAGGCGCTAAAGCTCTCGAAGCACTTCCGATAGAGGCCGCTTTGGGTCGGTCATTGCGCGTCGGGCTCATCCAGGAGGGGGGCCGGCGCGGGCGTTAGATCCGCGGGCGTGCCAGCCGGCTCCGGGTCCAAAAGGCCCGCCTCGCGCAGTTCTTTGAGGCCGGGCAAATCGCGGGTGCTCGTCAGCTCGAAATGGTCGAGAAAAGCACTGGTCGTCCCGAAGGTGGCGGGGCGACCGGGGCTTTCCCGGCGGCGCCCCAGCTTAACCCAGCCGAGATCGAGCAGCAGATCGAGCGTGCCTTTCGAGACGCTGACACCGCGGATCTCTTCGATCTCGGCACGGGTGACGGGCTGGTGATAGGCGATGATCGCCAGGGTCTCGATCGCAGCGCGGGAGAGCTTCTTCTCCTCCACCACCTCCTCGCGCATCAGAAAGCCAAGATCGGGTGCCGTGCGAAAGGCCCAGCCCTGCCCGATGCGCTCAAGCCGAACCCCTCGCCCGGCATAGCGCTTCTCGAGTGCGGTGATGGCGGCCGGGGCATCCGTGCCCTCAGGCAGACGACGGGCGAGATCGGCGAGCGTCAGCGGCTCGGCGCTCGCGAAAAGGAGCGCTTCGACCATGCGTTCCTGCTCCGCATTGGGGGGCGCCTCGAAGAGCTGGGGCGTCGCCTCCTCAGGATCCTCGGGCATCTCTGGCGCGTCGGTCATTCCGGCTCCGTGCCGCTTTGTTTCTGGCGGAGGTAGAGAGGGGCGAAGCTGCCCTCCTGGCGGATCTCGATCTCCCCGCGGCGGGCCAGCTCGAGGGCGGCCGCAAAGGAGGAGGCGGTGGCGCTGCGCCGCCGCTCCGGGCTCTCCCGCCAGTCTTCGGGGAGAAAGCCCTCAAGGCGGGTCCAGGCGGGGATGCCACCAAGCAAGCGGCTGAGCCGGTTACGCGCGTCCTCGAGCGCGAAGACATGGTCGCGTTTGTCGACCATGAGCGGTCGGTAGGCGTCGCGCGTGCGCAGGCGTGCATAGGCGCGCAGCAGATCGGCAAGCGAGGCACTCCAAGCGGTCTCGGCCAGACGTTGCGCCGCCTCGGGCGCGCCGCGGGCAAAACGGTCGCGGCCAAGATGGGCGCGGTTCTCCATGGACGCCGCCGCCTTGCGCATCGCTTCGAGCCGCGCAAGCCGATGGGCCAGCCGGTCGGCGAGCTCTTCGCCTGTAGGCTCGTCACCCGTCGCCTGCTCGGGCAGCAGCAGGCGGGATTTCAGATAGGCGAGCCAGGCCGCCATCACGAGATAGTCGGCGGCCAGATCGATGCGCAGGCGCCGCGCCTCCGCAACGAAACCAAGGTATTGCTCGGCGAGGGCGAGGACGGAGATGCGGCGCAGATCCACCTTCTGGCGCCGCGCCATATCGAGCAGCAGATCGATCGGCCCTTCAAAACCGTCGAGCGATACCGTCAGGAGGGCCGAGGT